>NZ_NWQG01000010.1:0-119195 GCF_002529485.1 Mesorhizobium sanjuanii | reverse complement strand
GTCCAGTGCGGTGGCGATTTCAGCAGGTGAAAGCGGGCCGACAGAAGTTGTAACCGGCCGGTCGCCCAAATCGCTATCCGGCGCCAATTCGCGCGCGGCCACGCGCCTGATGGCGGGGTGGCCGGGCAGGTCGACGGCATTGGCGATCAGAGTGGCAGCGGCATCGGCTTCAGCCCCCGTCCGCGCCAGAACGGTGACCGCGTCAGCGATGCCCAGCGAAAACGAACGGCCGCGCCAGCCGCTGGTCGCGACACCGCGAACCTCATCCTCGGCGCGGATGGTGATGCGGTCTGCAAGACCGTGGCCGGTCCCGGCGATGGCGAGGGTTATGGACTGGCCCGGGCCAAGATGAATCGCGCTGTCGCCGCCATTGTTGGCATAGGCGCGGTCGAGCTTTCTTCCGGCAAGCAAAGCGGCAAGAATTTCGTCGGCTACCGAACCGGCGACCGCGGCCATTGGCGTGATGAAACTTTGCGCCAGCGGTGAGACCGCGATTTCCATGCGCTGGGCTGTCGGCCCGGCGAAAGCCCGCGGATCAAGGCTCGCCGGCTTGCGCAGTTCGGTAAGTTCGTCGACCAGTTCCACGAGAATGGTCTGGAAGCGCGTCACCGCCTGTCGATAGGCAGCAGCACATTCGCCGGCATCACCAAAGGCTTCTACGATCAGGTCGATCGGGCCGTGATTTAGATGCAGCCGCTTGCCGCCCTCTAGCCAATGCGCCTGCGGGCCGTTCATCACGTGGCTCCATTCGCGGCGGCGCGCCGCAATTGCGCCAGCGGCGGCCAGGGATTGCTCGCCGGCGCACCGGTGCCGCGACGCGGGTTGAGATACTCGCCGCCCTTGGCAAGGATGTCCTCGACGCTGCGGATTTCGGCCTCGTAGCCGCCCAGCCTGACATAGTCGTCGCGACGCAAGGTGAACTCGATCGGCGCCACCAGCGCCGGCGTCGGCACATAGCCGAAGGCGCCTTCCGGCACTCTGATGACATCGACCATCAGCGTGATGCCGCCGCCCGGCCAGACATAGACCGGCGCGCCGCCCACAGTGACATAGGTCTTTAGGCCTTGCACCGAACGGGTCAGGTTGACCGGGTTCTCCGTGACGCCGGCGCGCAGCGAGCCGCCGGCGCCGCCGATGAACAGCACGGTACAAAGCGCCGGCTCGCAATTGTCCTCGATCAGGCCGACGGATTTCTGCAGTCGGTTCGGGAACGGTTTTTCGACCGGCTTCAGCTCGTCGTCGAGTTCGTAATAGGCGAATTGCTCGCCGGTGGTCGAGACCATCAGCATCGACAGGCCAGGGCGCGCGCCCTTCTTGGCATTCCATTCGCCGAGGATCGACAGCGGGTCGGAAATGCTGGTGCCGCCCCAGCCAAGGCCGGGCTCCGACACTTTGAAATAGCGGCCCGGCGTCGAGCGTCGGCCGATGATTTTTATCCCGGTGTCCTGCCAGCCCAGCACCTTGCCCGCCTGATGCTCGGAGACGACGCCGGTGATATGGTCGTCGACCACCACCACTTCGTCGACCAGCCCGCGCCACTGGGTGGCGAACATGCCGATGGTGGCCGAGCCGCAGCCGACCCGCATGCGGTGTTCGACTTTGCCGTCGATGACCGGCGGTTTGCCGGCTTCGACGATGACCGAAGCACCGCCGTCGATGGTCAGTTCCACGGGCTTGCGGTTGCACAAATTGAGCAGCGCGTCACATGTGGCGCGGCCCTCAGCCTTGGAGCCGCCGGTCAAATGATGCACGCCGCCAAGCGACAGCATCTGCGAGCCGTATTCGCCCGTGGTGACATGGCCGATCGCCTCGCCTCCGGCGCGAACGGTCGCGGTTTCCGGGCCCAAATGGCGGTCGGTGTCGATCTTCACCTTGACGCCGCAATAGGAGAAGATGCCCTCGGTGACCACGGTGACGAGATCGACGCCCTCGACCTGCTGGCTGACAATGAACGGAGCCGGTTTGTAATCGGGATAGGTGGTGCCAGCGCCGATCGCGGTGACGAAGCGGCGGCCGGTATTGACCAGTTCGCCGTTCCATTGCTCGCCCTCGGCGACAAAAGGCACGACAGTGCCGCCAGTCTCGGCCGCGTGGTCGAGGATGGTCAGCGGATCCAGGCGCACGATGCGGCCGCCGACATTGCCGTAGCGGTCGCAGGCGCCGGTACGGCCGTCAGCGATGTAGCACATGACCGGGCAGGCATCGCAGCGGATCTTCTCCGCCACCTGCTTTTCGCCGGGGTCGTGCGTTTCGAAACGTTCGGCAAGCTCGCTCATTGGCGCGCCTCCTTGTCGCGGATGGCAGCGCGAATGCGGCTCGGTGTCGCCGGCACCTTGGTGACCAGCACGCCGGTAGCATGGCGGATGGCGTTGAGGATCGCCGGCGCTGTCGGGATCAGCACGTGCTCGCCCAGACCCTTGGCGCCAAAGGGTCCTTCCGGGTCCGGAACTTCGATCAGGATGGTCTCGATCGGCGGCACGTCGCCGATGGTCGGGATGAGATAGTCGTGCAGGTTTTCGGTGCGGCCGGGGATGTATTCTTCCATCAGCGCCATGCCGATGCCTTGCGCAATGCCGCCCTCGATCTGGCCTTCGACCAGTAGCGGGTTGATTGCCTTGCCGACATCGTGCGCGGCTGTGATTTTTATGAGCTTCACGGTGCCGAGCCTGAGGTCGACTTCGAGTTCGGCGATCTGCGCGCCATAGCCATAGACGGCGTAAGGCTTGCCCTGGCCCTTGGCATCGAGCGGCAGTGTCGGCGGGTCGTAGGTTTCCTCGGCACAGAAGACGAAGCCGTCGGCGTCGGTTTCCAGCGTGGAAAGATCGATATTCCGCATCGCTTCGCCCTCACGGATGATCAGGCTTGTCCCATCGAGGGCGATCGCCGCCCTCTCCGACACGTTGGCAAAGCGCAGGATCGCGTCGCGCAAGGCGCGGCCGGCCTTTTCGGCGGCCTTGCCGGTGACGAAGGTCTGGCGTGAGGCCGAGGTCTTGCCGGCGTCCGGGGTGATCGCGGTGTCGGCGCTTTTCAGCCGGAACTTTTCCAACGGCAGGCCAAGCGCGTCGGCGCATATCTGGGAAATGACCGTGTTCGAGCCCTGCCCGATATCGACCGCGCCCTGATGCAGGACGACATCGCCTTCAGCCGAAATGCCGACCTTTATGGTCGATGGATTGGGCAGCGAGGTGTTGCCACAACCATACCAGCAGGAGGCGACACCGACGCCGCGCTTTTTTGCTCCGTTCGTGGCATTGAACGCCTCCGCATCGGCGAGCGCACGTGACCAATGCGGCCGCAGCGCCTCAAGGCACTCGGCAATGCCGACCCCGGAGTCCAGTTTCTGGCCGGTAACCGTTTCGGAGCCGTTACGAAGGCAGTTTTTCAGCCGAAAATCGAGCCGATCAATGCTCAGCTTTTCGGCCAGCTCATCATAGAGGGTTTCCTGCATGATCGTCGCCTGCGGTACGCCGAAACCACGGAAAGCGCCCGAGATCGGACCGTTGGTGTGGATGGCGCGGCCTTCGGCGCGATAGTTCGGCGTGAGATAGGGGCCGGAGGCATGCACCGGCACGCGGTTGGCCACCGTCGGCCCCCAGCTCGCGTAGGCGCCGGTGTTGAAATCGCCTGAAAAGACCATGCCGGTGACAAGCCCATCGGCATCGGCGCCTATGGTCGCGCTCATCTCGGCCGGATGACGCTTGGTGGTCGAAATCATCGATTCATTGCGGGTGTAGGCAAGTGCGGCCGGCCGCCCGGTTTTCATGGCGACGAGCCCAATGAGAGGCTGCAGCGAGACGTCGAGTTTCGAGCCGAAGCCGCCGCCGGTAGCGGTCGGCACGATGCGCACCTTGTCGACCGCGAGCCCGAGCACCTTGGCGGTCTCGTCACGGTCCATGTAGGGCGCCTGCGTGCAGGCGACGACGACCAGCGTGTCGCCGTCCATATAGGCATAGCCGGCTTCCGGCTCGATATAGGCGTGCTCGACATAGGATGTGTCGATGGCACCCGAAACAGTGAAGGCCGCGCCGGCAAGGGCGGCTTCGGTGTCGCCGCGCTCTACGTAGCCAGAGGTGAGCAGGTTCGCTGGCCGGTGTTCGTGGATCAGCTCTGCGCCGCCGGCTTGCGCTTCGGATGGCAGCAGAAAATGCGGCAGCTCGCTCCATTCCACTGGAAAGTCGGAAAGGTCGAGATCCAGGATGGCCTCGCGGTCGCCGGCAATCAGCGCTACCGCCTCGCCGCGAAAACGCACAAAGCCCACGGCCAGGGCCGGCTGGTCGGCAAAGGGGCCGATGACGCCGAAACAGTTTTTTCCGGGAATGTCGGCAGCGGTGAAGACGCCGACGACGCCGTGGTGTTTCTTCATCCAGGCATCGAGATCGCCGAATCTGAAACGGGCGTGATAGTGGGGCGCGCGGACCACCAGCACGGCAAGCGCATCGGCCGGAAAGGAATCGCCACCGAATTTTTCATCGCCGGTGACCTTGGGCAAGCCGTCGAGGCGGATCGGCGAAGAGCCTACGGCCGAGCCCGATTGCGGCATGCGGTGGTCGAGACTTTCGACATGACGCGAGGCGTCCATCACCGCGGCAATGATCTTGCGATAGCCGGTGCAGCGGCAGAGGATGCCACCCAGCGCATCCTGGGTTTCGGTTTCGGTCGGGCAAGGTTTCCTGTCGAGAAGTGCGGTCGCGGCGACGAGCAGGCCGGGCGTGCAGGCGCCGCATTGCGCCGCGCCATGGTCGAGGAACGAGGCCTGCAGTGCCGACAGCCTGCCGTTGGCAAGGCCTTCGACGGTCGTCACCGCCGTGCCAACCACCGAAGCCGCCGGCATCAGGCAGGCACAGACGGGTTCGCCGTCGACCAGCACCGTGCAGGCGCCGCAATCGCCGGCGTCACAGCCAACCTTGGTGCCGGTCAGGCGCAATTCGTCGCGCAGCACCGAGGAGAGTCGGCGCAGCGGCGGCGCGCTGATGCTGACGGCCGCGCCGTTGACCTCGAACGTGATGTCGGCGCGTTCCACGGCTATGCCAGGCTGATGTCTGCTCATGCCAGGCTGAACTTTGCTCATGTCGGGCTGAGCTTTATTCATGCCGCCGCCACCTTGTCGTAAGCGGCATCGCCGGTAGCGCCAAGTACGGCACGGGCGACGATCTCGCGTGCGGCGTCGAGCCGATATTCGGCGCTGCCGCGCACGTCACCAATCGGCGACAACTCGTCCATCGGTGCCGACTGGATTGCGGCGGCCAGCGCATCATCAGCCGGAAGTCCACGCAAAGCTATTTCAACCCCCGAGAGGCGCTTGGCCACCGCCGAGCAGGAGCCGACGGCGACTGCTGAATCACTGACGATGCCATCCTCGACAACGAGGCGCGCCGCCACCATGGCAATGGAGATGACGAGATAGCGCCGCGCGCCCAGCTTGATGAAAGCTGATGTGCCGCCGGTAGCTGATTTCGGAATACGTATGGCGGTGACCATTTCTCCCGGCTGCAAATCCGTGCGGCGGTTGCCGAGGATGAATTCGGGGACTGGCAGATGCCGTGTCGTCGTCGCCGAACGCAATTCAACTTCGGCGTCCAGAACGAGCAGCGCCGGCACGCCATCGGCGGCCGGCGAGGCGTTGCAGAGATTGCCGGCGACGGAGGCGACGTTCTGGATCTGCACGGAGCCGACTTCGCGGGCCGCCTGCTTCAGCGTATCGAAAGCCGCGGGCAGCGGATTGCGGACAAGGTCTGTCCAGGTCGTGCGCGCGCCGATGACCCAATGAGTGCCGGTTTCGGCGATGCCGCGCAGCGTGGCCAGGCCGTTGATGTCAAGAACGTTCTCCCGAAAAGGCTTGCTGCCTTGCGCCGGGTAGAAATCAGTGCCGCCGGCAAGGATGCGCCACGAGGCCTCGCCAAGCAAAGCGAGCGCTTCGTCGACGGTGGTGGGTTTCGCGTAACGGATCACGCTTTGCCTTCCAATAAGAGCGGCCTTCGCGGGGCCTTGCCGATGGATATTCCCAAGCGTCCGAACCGGCCAAATTCATTCGTATGCAAATGATATCAAGCCGGTGGAAATTGTCAAAGCCAGAGTTTTTGCGACGGCATCGGCATTCGTGCTACGGCACGCATTTGTTACGCGGTCGAGGTTGACGCAGCCGGCCATCTGGTCAAGTTTCTGCATCCGGTCGCGCCAGCGGCCTTTCTTCCGCCGGAACACCACCGGAGCCCGCGCCCGAGACTGACGAGAAGGAGGCCCCATGGCCGACGAAGCGCTTGTTGTCATCGACCTGCAGAACGACTTCTGCCCCGGCGGCGCGCTGGCGGTGGCCGGCGGCAATGAGATCGTGCCGCTCGTCAACGACCTGATCCGGCGGACCGAGCATGTCGTGTTGACACAGGACTGGCATCCCGCCGGCCATTCCAGCTTTGCTTCCAGTCATCCGGGCAAGCAGTCCTTCGAGACGATCGAGATGCCTTACGGCCAGCAGACGCTGTGGCCGGACCATTGCATCCAGGGCAGCCTCGGATCGGACTTTCATTCGGGGCTCGCCTGGACCAAGGCCGAACTGGTGATCCGCAAGGGGTTCCGCACTGCGATCGACAGCTATTCGGCCTTCTACGAGAACGACCATACGACGCCGACCGGCCTGGCCGGCTATCTCAAGGAGCGTGGCATCGATACGCTGACCCTGGTTGGTCTTGCCACCGATTTCTGCGTCGCCTTTTCGGCGCTCGATGCGGTCAAGCAGGGTTTCAAGACGACGGTGCGGCTCGACGCCTGCCGCGGCATCGATCTCAACGGCTCCGTCGAGGCGATGCTGAAGCGGATGCGCCAGGCAGGCGTCACTCTCGAAGACCATTTGTCGGATTGACCGGATCGTGGGGCGTCGAGGGGGCTTCTCACAGTTCGTAACGGTTTTGGCGGCGGGCATCCTGGCCTCAGCCGCATTTCCGCAATTGGCTGTCGCTGCTGAAAACCACGCGCTGCCGGGCCAAACAATGTCGCTGTGGTGGGGATTGCCCTTCGCCGGCCTGCTGCTGTCGATCGCCACCGGACCTCTGCTCTTCCATCACGCCTGGGAGCATCACTACGGCAAGATCACCGCCTTCTGGGCGGCACTGGTGATTGTGCCACTGGCAATCGCTTTCGGCATGTCTTCAGCCATGGAAGCGGTGCTGCATGCGCTGCTCACCGAATACATGTCGTTCATCATCCTGCTGTTTGCGCTGTTCACCATTTCGGGCGGCATCCTCGTGGCCGGCAACATCCATGGCACGCCGCTGGTCAATGCCGGACTGCTGCTGATCGGCGCGGTCCTCGCCTCGGTCATCGGCACGACCGGCGCCTCGATGATCCTGATCCGGCCGATCCTGCGCGCCAACGACAACCGGCCATTCAATGCCCATGTCGCCATCTTCTTCATCTTTCTGGTGTCGAACATAGGCGGCTCGCTGACGCCGCTCGGCGACCCGCCACTGTTCGTCGGCTTCCTGCGCGGCGTCGATTTCTTCTGGACCACGCAGAATCTGTGGCGCGAGACATTGTTCGTCGGCGGGGTCGTGCTGGCGACCTTCCTGGCCATCGACATAATCCTGCACCGCCGCGAGGCCGGTATGCCGAAGATCAAGGACCCAACGCCGGACACGAAGGTCCGCATCCGCGGCCTGGCCAATATTCCATTGCTGGCAGGCGTGATCGGCGCGATCCTGCTGTCCGCCCTGTGGAAGCCGGGCGTGAGTGTCTCCGTGATGGGGGTCAGCCTCGAACTGCAGGATCTTGTGCGCGACGCCATCATCCTGGCGCTCGCCTTCCTGTCGCTTCGCGTCTCGTACAAGAGCCATCGCGAGGCCAATGGTTTCAACTGGGAGCCGATCGCAGAGGTGGCAAAACTGTTTGCCGGCATCTTCATCTGCATCGTGCCGGTGGTCGCCATCCTGAAGGCCGGTCATGACGGCGCTCTGGCGCCGCTGGTCTCGCTGGTCACCTCGCCCTCGGGCCAGCCCAACGACCTCGCCTATTTCTGGCTGACCGGGGCGCTGTCGTCCTTCCTAGACAATGCGCCGACCTATCTGGTGTTCTTCGAACTCGCCGGCGGCGATCCGCAGCATCTGATGACGGAATTCGCTTCCACGCTGGCGGCGATCTCGGCGGGCGCCGTGTTCATGGGCGCCAACACCTATATCGGCAATGCGCCGAACTTCATGGTCTATGCCATCGCCCGGCATCGCGGCGTGAAGATGCCCGGCTTTTTCGGCTACATGGCGTGGTCGGGCGCGGTGCTGATCCCGATATTCCTGATCGCGGGCTTTCTGTTCCTTGACTGATCAGCCGACGCCGACATAGCGGCGGACCGCCGACGGATCGGCGCGCAGCTCCTCGACATCGACGGTCTCGCGGTTGCGGCCGTTCTCGATGAACGAGACGCGGTCGGCGACCGACAGCACGGCATCGACCCGCTGCTCGACGAGGATGGTCGAAACACCAAGATCACGCAGCTTCGCCACCGTTTCGCGGATCTTGGCGATCATGGACGGCATCAGCCCTTCGGTCGGCTCGTCAAGCAACAGCACTTGCGGTTCGAGGCACAGTGCCCTTGCCATGGCCAGCATCTGCTGCTCACCGCCGGACAGCGTGCCGGAGCGCTGCCTAAGCCGCTGGCGAAGCAGCGGGAAAAGATCGAGCACGTTTTCGCGCGTCGCCTTGCCCTTGTTGCGCGTCATCAGGCCGATCTCGATGTTTTCCGCCACCGTCATCTCGGCGAACAGCCGCCTGCCTTGCGGCACATAGGCGACACCGGCCTTCGGCACTTCATGCGCAGGCAGGCCGGTCAATTCCTTGCCATCGAGCCTGATCGAACCGGCACTTGCCGGGACAAGACCCATGATCGCCTTCAGCGTCGTCGTCTTACCGGCGCCGTTACGGCCGAACAGGCAAAGCACCTCGCCCTTGTTCAGCGCGAGGTCGAGGCCGTAGAGCACCTGGACCTCGCCGTAGAAGCAGTCGAGCCCGGAGATCGTCAGCGCCTCAGCCATGGGTCGTCCCCAAATAGGCGTCCTGGACCTCGGTATTGGCGCGGATCTGCTCGGGCGTGCCTTCGGCCAGGATCCTGCCGGCGTTGAAGACGGTGATGCGATCGGCAAGCTGCATGACCACCGGCATATTATGCTCGATCAGGAGCACGGTGGCGCTCTTGGCGATCTCGCGCACCAGTTCGATGAAATTGTCGATCTCGCTGTCGGCCAGGCCTTGCGTCGGTTCGTCGAGGATCAGCAGGCGCGGCTTGAGCGCCAGCCCCATCGCCACTTCGAGCAGGCGCTGGTGACCGTAGGACAATTGCCCGGCCAGCATATGCGTGCGGTCGGCCAGGCCGGTGCGTTCGAGCGCCGTTATGACGCCGGCCTGCACCGCGCCTTTCGAGCGGCCGTCGGTCAGCGTGCGCTGCACCGGCAGCGCGACATTGTCGTAGACGCTGAGATTGGCAAAGACGCTGGTGATCTGGAAAGTATAGGCGACGCCGAGCCGCACCCTGGCATAGGCCGGCAGGCCGGTGATGTCGGCGCCGTCGAAGACGACCATCCCGGAGGATGGCTGGATGCGACCGCTGACCAGGCTGACGAAGGTGGTCTTGCCGGCGCCATTGGGACCGATGACGGCGCGGATCTCGCCCGGCATCAGCGCGAAGTCGACACTGTCGACGGCGCGCAGGCCGCCGAAATTGCGCGAAAGTCCCTTGGTAGTCAGCAGCGGCATCATGGCAGCCACCCGAGCCAGCGATGGCGGATGGTGCCGAGAATGCCCTTCGGGAAAAACAGCACCAAAAGAATGAGCGCGATGCCGACGATCAAGAGATAGGCCGAGGTGTAGCCGCTGGTGATGTCGACGACGTAGTACATGAACAGCGTGCCGATCAGCGGCCCGAGCGTGGTGGCAGCTCCCCCGAGCAGCACCCAGAGCAGCGGCAGGATGGAATATTGCACCGAGGCGAAGCTCGAACCGACATAGCCGAACAGCAGTGCGTAGGCAGCACCGGAAGCCGCGCAGATGGTGCCGGAGACGACGACGGCGGCGAGCTTGTTGGAAAACGTGTCATAGCCCAGCATTTTGGTCCGCTCCTCGTTCTCGCGGATGGCGACCAGCACGCGGCCGTATCTGGAGCGGACGATGGCGAGGGTTATGAGCAGGACGATCGAAAACAGTGCCAGCGCGCTCATATAGCGCACGGTCGGATTGGTGAGTTCCAACGATGTCGCGCCGAAGCTGAGCACCCGCGCCGGCTGCGGCACCACCATGCCCTGGTCGCCGCCGGTCCATGAGGCGAAATAGAGGATGACGAGGTAAAAGACCTGCGCGAACATCATGGTGACGATCATGAAGGCGACGCCGGAGGTGCGCAGCGCGAGCACGCCGATCACCAAGGAGAGGACCGCGCCGCAGACGATGCCGACGGCGAAGGCAGCCGGCACGCTCCAGCCCAGATGGATGACGGCGAGACCCGCACCATAGAGTCCGGCGGCAAAGAACATGGCGTGGCCGAGGCTGAGCAGACCGACATAACCGAACAGCATGTTGTAGCCCATGGCGAAGACCGCCAGCACCATGATGCGGGCGAGCAGGCCATGATGATAGTCCGGCAAGACGAAGCTCAGGGCGAAGAGCAAGGCGATGACGCCAAGATGCAGCGCATAGGGTTTTGCCGGCGAAGCATCCTTCATCGCGATGCCGTTCCGAACAGGCCTTGCGGCCGGAACACCAGGACCATGGCGACCAGCAGCGTGGCGATGATCTTGGCCAGTGTCGGCGAGAAGAACACCGAGATGATGCCGTCGGACAGGCCGATGAGCACGGCGGCGACAAGGGTGCCGCGCAGCGAGCCGAGACCGCCGATGATGACGACGATGAAGGAGAGCAGCAGCGGGTCCTGCCCCATCAGGTAATGCGCTTGGCTGATCGGCACGATCAGCACCGCAGCCACCGCGGCCAGCATGGCGCCGAGCGCGAAGACGCCGGCATAGACCCGGTCGACCGGAATGCCGAAGGCCTGCGCCGTCTCGCTGTCATATTGCGTGGCGCGCATGACGAGCCCGATCTTCGTGCGCGTCAGCACGAACCAGGTCGCGGCAAGCAGCAGCGCCGAAGCAGCGATGATCGACAGCTTGTAGCCGGAATAGCCGAACCAGGGCAGCAGGATGCGATAGCTGAAGGGCGGCTCGACCGGCCGCGCTTCGGGCCCGTAGAAGGTCAGCGCCAGTTGCTGGATGATGTAGAGCATGCCGATGGTGGCGACGATGGTGGCTTCCGGATTGTAATTAAGCTGGCGCAGCACCAGCCGCTCGGCGACCAGAGCAATGGCCCCGACGATCAACGGCGCCAGCACGAGAGCGGCCAGGAAGCCGAGCGCCGGATGGCCCGATATCGCCGTCGAGATTGCCCAGGCCAGCACCGCGCCCAGCATGAAGAACTCGCCATGGGCGACATTGACGACGCGCATGACGCCGAACACCAGCGACAAGCCAAGCGCCGTCAGCGCCAGCACGGCGGAGGTCACGAGGCCCTCGAGGGCGGCGAGGAGAAGGTGGGGTCCGAAGTGCATCGGTTACGCGTCCAAGGGAGGTGCGAGGCACACCCCCCTCTGGCCTGCCGGCCATCTCCCCCTCAAAGGGGGAGATTGGCAGTTCCTGCGACTGCGACCGCCTACCAGCCTTGGCGATTGGCGAAAGCAGCGATGACGGCCAATCTCCCCCCTTGAGGGGGAGATGTCCGGCAGGACAGAGGGGGGTGGCTTGGCTCCCACGCTTACAGACAAAGCCGTGTCTAGAGCGCCTGCGTCGTGTAATCCCCTTCCGGCTCGTAGAGGCCGTCCTCGATCTTGGTCTTGTGGACGACATTCAGCCGGCCGCCTTCGACCTTGGAGATGTTCTGGATACCAAAACACTGGTGGATCTTGCCGTTGAAGGTCTTGGGCCCCTGCGGATGCTCAGGTCCCTCGGCGAATTCGGTCAAGGCCTCGGTCGCCTCGACCAGCTTGGCGCGGTCTTCCGGACCCTTGTAGCCGGCATCCTCCATTGCCTTCTTGACGACATAGAGCGTTTCCCAGCAGCCGAACATATGCGCGGCGGTGGAGACGTCCTTCGGGTCGCCGACGGCGGCGCCATTGTCATCGATGCCGACGGCGGCGCGGTAGGCCTTCTGCGCGGCGGAATCGTCAGGTTGGGCATAACGCGGCGAGCCTTCCCAGAAATGGCTGCCGTCGAGGAATTCGAGGCCGGGACTGTTGATGTCGGTGGCTTCGAGCGAATCGATGAAGCCGAACAACTGCGGCCGGTTGGAGCCGTAGAACTCGCCAAGCTCCTTGACGAAGGTGAGCACCGCCGGGCCGACCATGACGTGGTAGATCACCTCGGTCTCGGCCGGAATCTGCGGAAAATACTTGGTGAAGGACGATTCCGTCGGCGGGATGGCGATCTGGGCGATGACCTCGGCGCCCTGCGCCTTCAGCGCCGGCGGCAGGTAGTCGCGGTGGTCGTAGCCGAAGGCGAAATCGGGGAATATCTGCGTCACCTTCTTGCCCGCATTGGCGGCGATCCATGGCGCCATCGACTGGATCTGGCTCTTCACGTCGGTGATGCCGGGCTGGAAGACGTAGCGGTTGAGCTTGGTCGAGGCGACGTGGTGGCCCTCGCTGACGACAAAGTAGGGCATCTTGGCTTCGCCGGCGGCGGGCGCCGAGCCGATGACGACATGCGAAAACAGCGTGCCGAAGACGATGTCGGTCTTGTGCTGGGTGGCGAATTTGCCGACCACTTCGGCGCCACGGCCGGGATCGGTGCCGTCATCCTCGATGATCACCTCGACCGGCCGGCCGTTGATGCCGCCGGCGTCGTTGATCGCCTTGATTGCCGCCGCCGTGGTCTTCTCATACCAACGGCCATAGGCGGCGCCGATGCCGGTGCGGTGCGACTGGAAACCGATCTTGATCGGCGCCGAACTCTGCGCCTGGCTGTAACGCACGAAGCCGGGAGCAACGGCAAGGCCGGCGCCGGCGGCCAGACCTTTCAGCGCCGTGCGCCGGGTAAGATTGGTCTTGGAGAGCTCGAAGAATCCGTTCTTGTCAGCCATGTTCGTTCCCCTGTTTTTCAGTCTTGACCAACGATAAGGCGGTTTGAGCACCCTCGATCAGAGGATGCAAAAATTGCATGTGTACAAACTAAATCACCAAAGCCCTGGCGTGGCAAGCGAGCTTTCCCCCCAGGGGGTATCGAGGGACGTCCTTGTCTCATCCGGCGGTCGGCGTGGCAAGCAGCCACAGGCCGAAAACCGTGTAGGCGATCATCAGCACAGTGAGCGGCAATTGGCTGAGCGCGGCCCGGGCGGGAACCGGGTGCAACCGCCAGGCGAGGCCATGCGCGACAAGCACGGCGAGCATGTGACCGGCGATGATGACGCCGGCCTGGAGATTCCACAACCACCAGGCCGAGCCGGCGCCGGCAACCACGCCGGCCTCGATCTCCATGTCGGCGGTGCCGAACAGGTTCCAGCCAAGCGCAAATGGGTCGGAAAGAGCAGCAAGCGCATATTGGCCGTCGACGAGCAGCACCGTCAGATAGTGCGCAAAATGATAGGCAAGCGCGATCGGCACGATCGACCAGACCAGCAGTCCCGCCGCCTGAGTGAAGGAATGCTTGCCGCCGGCAAGACGCTGGCCAAGGCCCACGGCAGCCATGAAAGCAGCCGCAAGCAGAACAAACGTCAGCACGAGCCCGAAACTGCCGATGCCCATCACCGCGGTGCGGCCCGGAAACTCCAGCGGATTGATGCCGAACCAGCCCAGCCAGAAGAAGGTCCTCGACAGGCCGTCGAAGGACACCGAAGACAAGGCAAGCAGCAGGAAAGCGATACCGCTAGCCTGCAACGGCGCGGCATCGAGCAGCTTGGCGCCCGGCCAGCAAAGACTGAGCCAGCCTTTGTTACTGCGTTCGTCTTTTTTGCGCTCAAGGGGAGCGAAACGCCCCACCATGGCGAAGAAGATCGTCAGGAATTCGCCACGCCGGCTCCAGTCGGGATAACCGAAGACCAGCATGCCGGCGAAGCTCAGCAGCCAATAGAGACCGGCGGCCCAGGCCAGCCGCGCCGGATCGTCGGGCGCCGGATCGATCAGTTCGAACCAGGCAAAGGCAAAGAACAGTATGACAGCCGGCCAGCAGCCGAGCCACGCAGGCAGGCGCGATTGCAGCGTTTTGTCGCCGCGCCTGCCGATCAGGCGGATTGCGAGGCGCCAAGGTCCGTACCAGGGATTCAGCCAGGACCAGAGATCGCCGAGCAGGCCTTGCAGGAGGGCCAGGCCGACCCAGAGCAGCGTCCATATGACCAGCGGCAACGGGTTGGAAAGCGGATCTCGGCTGCCGAACAATCCGGCCGCGACAAGAATTGCAAAGCCGGCAAATGATAGCAGGCTGATGATCGTGCGGGGGCCGTCGCCGAAGGTGAGAAGCGCTAGCCGCCGGCGCCAGAAGCGGTCGAGCGCGTCGGGCGGCAGCAAGGCCAGAACGAGGAAGCTGACGGCCACGGCGAACGCGCCGCCCGCGACGTAGTAGCCGGTCGGGAGCAGAAGCACGTGACCGCGATCGGAGGCGTGGGCGAAGGCGGGGGTTGGAAGGAATGCAAGCGCAGGAGTGACAAGGGCTAGCCGGCGAAGACGGCGCTCTACGGCGAAGGAACTCATGCTTACCAGGAATGCCTTCTTGCCATCCGTCGACCCCTCACACCTTGACCAGTTGCTCCACGCGGTCCTTGGCGCCGAATATCCTGAGATAGCGCTCGATCTCACTGGGATCACCGGTGGCCTTTGCCGGGTTATCCGACAGTTTCACCGCCGGCCTTCCATTGGCTTCCGTCACCTTGCAGACCAGCGAGATGGCGTCGAGGCTGTTGGTTTCGGTCGGCGCGCAGCCCTCGAAATCGTTGGTGAGATTGGTGCCCCAGCCGAAGGACATGCGCACCTTGCCGCGGAAGTGGCGGTAGGTTTCCTCGATGGTCTCGACCTCGAGCCCGTCGGAGAAGATCAGCAGCTTCTGCTTTGGGTCCTTGCCCTTCTCGCGCCACCAGGAAATGATCTTCTCGCCGCCCTCGATCGGCGGCGCGCTGTCGGGGCGAAAGCCGGTCCAGTCGGCGACCCAGTCCGGCGCGTCGCGCAGGAACGAAGCGGTGCCGAAGGCGTCGGGAAGCACGATCAGCAAATTGCCGCCATAATAGCGCTGCCAGTCCTGCAGCACCTTGTAGGGCGACTGCTTCAGTTCCTTTTCCGACTTGGCGAGCGCGGCGAACACCATCGGCAATTCATGCGCATTGGTGCCCAGCGCCTCAAGGTCGTTGTCCATGGCAAGCAGCACGTTGGAGGTGCCGGTGAAGGCCTCGCCGATGCCCTCCTTCAGCGCCTCGACGCACCAACGCTGCCACAGGAAGGAATGGCGGCGGCGGGTGCCGAAGTCGGAGATGCGGATGCCGGGCAAGGCCTTCAGCCGCTCGGTCTTGGCCCACATCTTGGCCTTGGCGCGGGCGTAGAGCACGTCGAGCGCGAAAGGCCCGAAGGCCCGCATGGCGGCGCGCGAACGCAGCTCATTGATGATGGCGAGTGCCGGGATCTCCCACAGCGTCGTGTACATCCACGGGCCACTGAAGGAGAGCTCGTACTGGCCGTCGCGCCTGGAGAGCTCGTAGTCGGGCAGGCGGAAATTCTCCAGCCAGGCGAGGAATTCCGGTTCGAAGATCTGCTTGCGGCCATAGAAATTGTTGCCGCCGAGCCAGATCATCTCCTTCTTCGAGAAGCGCAAGGTGCGGGCATGGTCGAGTTGGTCGCGCAGTTCCTCCTCGTCGATCTCGTCGGCAAGGCGAACCGAGGTGGTGCGGTTGATCAGCGAAAAGGTGGCGTCGACCTTGGGATACATGCCCCAGATCATCTGCAGCATCAAAAGCTTGTAGAAATCGGTGTCGAGCAGGCTGCGGACGATCGGGTCGAGCTTCCAGGTGTGGTTGTAGACGCGCCGCGCTATATCGGTCTTTGCCATGTCTCGATGCCGCCTTCGCTGCTCGCTCTAAAGCGCGTCGCATGTAAATCGGATACATGCGACGCGCTTTAGGTCTTTGTTTTATGCATGTCGTTGTCCCAAAACCGCTGCACACTTTTGGGCGACATGCATTAGCTTTTTTGTTTAGCGCTTTTCACGGGAAGCCGCCGCGCACTTTTCCTGGATTGCTCCAAATGCCTATTAGCATTGAATTTTCGAAAGCGCTGCCCGCTTTGCGGGCTGGCCCGACAAAAAGAAAATCCTGCGGCCATGGCCTCATTTCATCTGGGCGGCCTCAGGAGACTGGCTTGGCGCCGATCACTCTCAGCGCTGGCCGCTTGCGGCGGATGCCGATGCGGCCCGCCACCGGTGCGTCGGCGCGGCTGTCGGCCTGCTCCTTCTCTGCGAACAGCCAGTCGATGAACAATTGCACGATCGGCGTCGATCGCATCTCGTTGCGGCAGACGACGTAAAAATCATCGATCGCCGGCACCGACAGGCTGAACGGCGCGACGAGCATGCCCCTGGCGAGCAACGTGCTTGCGGTGACGGAATCGCCAAGCGCCACGCCATGGCCATGGACTGCGGCTTCTGTCGCCGTGCGGGCGTCGCCGAGATGGTGGCGGCGGCCACGCTCCAGATCCAGCCCGTCGGCCGCCGCCAGCCAGGTGTGCCACTCGCGGCCGTCGTCGCCATGCAGGAAGACGTGGTCGGCAAGATCGCGCACGGTGCGGATCGGCCGGTTGTTGATCAACGTCGGGCTGACCACAGGGAACAGTTCGAGGCCCGACCATTTGCGCATCCAGCAGTCGGTCCAACTGCCATCGCCATAATGCACGCAGACGTCGATCTCAGGCGCGCGAACGTCCCTGGCGTCGTTGGAGGGGATCAGCGTGAGCCTGATATCGGGATATTGGGCCATGAAGCTGCCCAGCCGCGGGGTCATCCAGAGCAACAGCAAGGCCGGCACGCAGGCCACCGAAAGCGTGCCGGCGCTGGCCGGCCTGGTCATGCGCTGGGTGGCGGCGGCGATGCCGTCGAAAGCGGTCGACACCGCCGGCAAAAGTTCAGCACCGTGCGGTGTCAGCGTCACTCGCTGGCCGGTGCGTTCGAACAGCTTGACGCCGAGCGACTGTTCGAGCGCCTTGATCTGGTGGCTGATCGCGCCATGGGTGACGTTGAGCTCGGCGGCGGCCTTGGTCAGCGAGGCGTGGCGGGCCGTCGCCTCAAAGGCGCGCAGCGGATTCAGCGGAGGCAGACGCTTGACCATGGGAACCCGGAGACATTGTGAGATTTTCTCACAACCGACACCCTAACAATATCAATTGATTTTTCAATGCGGCTGCCCGACACTTTCCCTGGAAACAGCATCAAGACGTGAAATCTGCAGGCAGCCAGCGGGACAGCGACCCGGCCGGATGACGGTCATCGCCAAGCGTCACCGACGGCCACACTGGATAGGCCATCGAGGAGGAGCGGACATGGGTTATAACAGCGGCAAGCTCGAAGCGTTGCGTCGCAAATATGGCGAAAGCCATGGCGGCGAGATGTTCGACCCGAAATTCCGCAAGGTCGCCGACAAGATCTTTTCCAAGAGCGGTACAAGGCTGGCGCCGTATTCCGGTATCCCGACCTTCCTCGCCGCGCCCTACCGCGAAATCGCAGCCGAGAACCCGGATTTCGGCGACCTGCAAGTGGCGATGATCGGCGTGCCGATGGATCTCGGGGTCACCAACCGGCCGGGCTCGCGTTTCGGGCCGAGGGCGCTGCGCGCCATAGAGCGCATCGGCCCCTACAATCATGTGCTGGAATGCGCGCCGACGCATGAGCTTCGGGTTGCCGACATCGGCGACACGCCTTTCCAGAGCCGCTACCGGCTGGAGACCAGCCATGACGACATCGAGCGCCGCACCAACCAGATCGTCGATGCCGGCGTCCTGCCCTTGTCCGTCGGCGGCGATCATTCGATCAGCCATCCGATCCTGAAGGCGGTCGGCAAGAAGGCGCCGGTCGGCATGATCCATATCGACGCCCATTGCGACACCAGCGGGCTTTTCGACATGACCAAGTTCCACCATGGCGGGCCGTTCCGCAACGCGGTGCTGGACGGCGTGCTCGACCCAACCCGCACCATCCAGATTGGCATTCGCGGTTCGGCCGAGTACCTGTGGGAGTTCACCTACGAGTCCGGCATGACCGTGGTTCACGCCGAGGAGGTGACCGGCCTCGGCATCCCCGCCATCGTCGAGAAAGCGCGCAGAATAGTCGGTGACGGTCCGACCTATGTCTCCTTCGACGTCGACAGCCTCGATCCGGCCTTTGCGCCGGGCACCGGCACGCCGGAAGTCGGCGGCCTGACGACGCGCGAGGTGCTCGAACTGCTGCGCGGCCTCAAGGGCCTCAATATCGTCGGCGGCGACGTCGTCGAGGTGGCGCCGCAATATGACGCGACCACCAACACCGCCCATGCCGGGGCGCAGGTGCTGTTCGAGATTCTAAGCCTGATGGTGTTCAGCCCGGCCATCACCGGCAAGGGAGCCTGACAGGCTACAGGAACATTCCACAGACGGTCGCCGCTCTGGAGCCGGCGACCGATCACAAACAAACAAGCTTCCAGCAGGGGAACGACAATGACACTTCACATGAAGCTGAAATCATCCATCGCCGCGGCGCTGATGCTCGCCGGCCTTGGTTTCGCCAGCCAGGCCAGTGCCGACGCGGTCGACGACATCGCCAAGGCCGGCGCCATCAATGTCGGCATATTCTCGGACTTTCCGCCCTTCTCCTCGGCCAGCGCCGACATGAGCATCAAGGGCTATGACGTCGACGTGGCGCAGGCCATCGCCGATTCCCTGAAGGTCAAGCTCAATTTGGTCAGCGTCACCGGCCAGAACCGAATCCCGTACCTCACCGACAAGCGCGTCGACATACTGATGAGCGTCGGCTACTCCAAGGAACGCGAGCAGGTGATCGATTTTGCCGCCGCCTACGCCCCCTACTACATCGCCGTCATCGGCCCGGCCGCACTTGCGGTCAAAGGCAAGGAGGACCTTGCCGACAAGTCGATCGCCGTCAACCGCGGCACGCTTGAGGATACTTCGCTGACCGAGGCTGCACCGGCTTCAGCCGACATCCGCCGCTTCGACAACTACAATTCCGTCATCCAGGCCTTCATCTCGGGCCAGACCCAGCTGATGGTCGTCGGCAACGATGTCGGCGCCCAGGTGCTTGCGCGCCAGGAGGCGCTGAAGCCGGAGCAGAAATTCCAGCTGCTGACCTCGCCTTCGCATATCGGCCTCAACAAGAGCGAGGGCCGGTTGAAGCAAGCGGTCAACGACGCGGTCGCCAAGATGCTGGCCGACGGCAGACTGGACGAGAGCTCGAAGGCCTGGCTGAAGACGCCACTCAACCCCGACAACCTCAAGGACTGATCTCCGGAGCCTGTTCCATCCCGATGAAATCGGGATGAGCTCCATTTGGGGGATCATACTCTGGCGCGACAGGACCATTGCGATGGGCTACGGCCTCGACTTCGGCTGGCTTGCGGGTGCTGTGGGCGCGATCGCGCGCGGTGCAGCCACGACCATCCTGTTGATCGTGGTGACCACGCTGGCGGGCACGTTCCTCAGCATCCTCGGCGCGGCGGGGCGGCGAAACGGCCCCGCCCTGCTCAGGCGGGCTATCGGCGTCTACGTCGAGGTGATGCGCAACACCCCGTTCCTGGTGCAACTCTTCTTCATCTTCTTCGGCCTGCCAAGCATCGGCATCAGGCTCGATCCGATCCTGGCCGCCATGCTGGCGATGACGCTCAACATGGCGGCCTACACAATCGAGATTGTCGGCGCCGGGCTGGACGCGGTGCCGCGCGGGCAGACGGAAGCCGCACTCGCGCTTGGGCTCAGGCCACGCCAGGTGTTCGTCAAGATCGTGCTGCCGCAGGCGCTCAAGGTCATCTACCCGGCGCTGACCAGCCAGATCATCATCATGATGCTGGAATCGGCCGTCGTGTCGCAGATCGCGGTGCGTGAGCTGACCTATGAGGCCGACATGCTGCAGGCGCGCACATTCCGCGCCTTCGAGACCTACCTCGTGGTGACGATGGTCTATCTCGTCTTGTCGATGGGGCTGCGCCGGCTGCTGGTAACAGGCGGGCGCAAGGTTCTGGGAGCCGGCGTGTCATGATCGAATTCACCTTCTGGGACATTTTGCGCAACCTTCTCTTGGCGGCGCGCTGGACCGTGCTTCTGTCGCTGGCCGCCTTCGTCGGCGGCGGCGTGGTCGGCATGGTCGTCCTGTTCTTCCGTATCGCCGAGAATAAATGGGCCCGGCGCATTGCCTCGGGCTATATCGCGCTGTTCCAGGGAACGCCGCTGCTGATGCAGCTCTTCCTGATGTTCTTCGGCCTGCCGATGCTCGGCCTGCGCATCGAGCCGTGGACTGCGGCGGCACTTGGCCTGACCTTCTTCGCCAGTGCCTATCTGGCCGAGATCTGGCGCAGCGGCGTCGATGCGCTGCCGCGCGGCCAGTGGGACGCCGGCGCCAGCCTCGGTCTGCACTATCTCCAGGAACTGAGGCTGATCATCCTGCCGCAGGCGTTCTCGATCACCCGCGCGCCGACCGTCGGCTTCCTGGTGCAGCTGATCAAGTCGACGGCGCTGACCTCGATCATCGGCTTC
The DNA here is from genome assembly GCF_002529485.1 of Mesorhizobium sanjuanii. NCBI lineage: Bacteria > Pseudomonadati > Pseudomonadota > Alphaproteobacteria > Hyphomicrobiales > Phyllobacteriaceae > Mesorhizobium > Mesorhizobium sanjuanii. The sequence goes on along the minus strand of NZ_NWQG01000010.1, from coordinate 98,473 downwards.
GAGGAGCTGGTGAGAACCTCCAACGCGATCAACAACGCGACCTTCGAGCCGTTCAAGGTCTACGGGCTGGTGGCGCTGATCTTCTTCGCCCTGTGCTTCCCGCTGACGCAGTATGCGCGTTCGCTGGAACGGCGGGCGGCCGGCCATTGATCCGAAAGCATGTTGCGTTGACCTGCGTAGATGGCGACTACAAGCTGGGAAGCCATCCCGCCTTTGCCACAACCCAATAGCAGACATCGGCGATAGCGAACCGCGGACCGTGATTGTGCGATTTACAGACCTTGATGGGAAGACTCGCATGAGGCTGGAGCTCACCAGGAAGCAACCCGCCGATTGCGCCATCCAAGGGCCAGCAGCGTGCACGCGCGGCGAGGCGCATGCTGTCCTGCGATCCGGCCCTTAGGCAGCTCGGATCCTGAGCTTTGCCAACGACTTCTCCATCCTGATGCAACCGAAGCGGGTTTGGTTCGGGAAGCTCAACTCCGTGGCTTCTTCCATCTGATAGCCGAGCGCTTCGTAGAGTGCGACGCCGGAGAGCGTGGCCGTGAGATGGAGCGTATCGACACCGTGCTGGAGGGCGTCCCGTTCTGTCCGGTTCATGATTGCTGATGCGATACCGCGGCGTGTGGCGGCCGGATCGACAAACACGCTGCGCACGGTCTGCACATCGAATAGAGTTTCGCATGCGCCAAGCCCCTGGGCATAGCCCGGTCGCGAACGCGTCCAGCCGCCGCTGCCGAGGATCGCGCCATGGCGATCCTCGGCCACGAAATAGTGCCCTTCAAACACCACGGCATCATCCATCGTGCCGAACAAGGTCAGGAAGTCGGCGATCTGGTCCGCGGTGTAGAAATTGCCGCCGAGAACCCACATTGAGCGCTCCTGCATAGCCCGCATTGCCGGAATGTCTGACGGGCGGGCATGGCGGATGATGTACCGTGTCATCGCTGTGTCTTTCGGCATGATCGTTCCTTTCGCGAGGCCTGTTTGCGTGCGGCGTTGGTGAGGGATGTGGCGTTCGGCCTGATTGTCCCTTGAACGGTCCGGGCTAGAGGCGCATGTCAACGATGGGTCCGGCGAACAGCCAGACATGCGCGATGAAGGCAGTCAGCAGGATAAGTGCCGACAACAGGGCTATCGTGGCTGCTCGGGCATTCCCGGTGGTCATGGTTCGGCTCCTTGGCGTGGTTCGAAGGCATGGGAAGGGGAGACCCGGACCGTCTTCAGGTCCGTGCCATGGGCTACGACTTCCATCTGCGGAAACGGGCCGTTCTGATCGCGGGAGGCATGCCTGGAAGCCGCTGCCCGCTTGCCTCCGGGCGGACGCGCCCGGAGGGCTTCTTCGACGATGCGCTACAGCCAGCGATCGCCGGCGGATCGTGACCGTCGAAGGCCGATGTCCTTCAGGGTGTGATCATTGAGCAGGTCAAAGGTGGCGCGCAACTCGCGGTGAGAGCGCCGGCGCCTGCGCATGACTTGCCGGCGTCCGAACATGGATTGCAGGAATTTGGGCATTGCTCAGGCCACCTTCCGGATCCCCGGCGCATTCGCCTGCGCGCGGCGCAGGAACGAACGGTTGACCGGGCTGTGCGGCTTCAGCGCCAGGCGCTCGCTGGCGAGCGCTTCGGCCATGCTGGTCATACCGCCGCGTACCGTCGCTTCCGTCAGGGTCCAATCGACGATGTCGCGCTGGGCGTGGCTGCCGCCAAAGGAATTGGCGATAGAGCGCGCGCCATGCAGGTGGCCCGCCGCCGCTTCGTAGTCACCGCGCCAGAACGCCGTGAACCCATCCACCAGAGGCAGGGCGGTCACCTTGCCCCAGCCGGCGGTCTCGGATGCAGCGGCACTGGTCCGGTATGCGTTGGCGATGCGGTCGATTTCGCTTGTGCGGCCCGCACCGAGATAGGCCATGACCGCATGCCAGTCGTTAAACGGATAGGTGCCTCCGTCGGCGTGGTCGTCCCAGCCCGCCGCCAGTTCCTGCCAGCGGTCGCCGACATCATGGCCGCTCAGATGCAGCCGCCAGAGCAGCGCCGAGGCGTCGACCATGTCGAGCGCGACCATGCTGCGGTCCTGCCGAATCGGCCCATCATAGAGCGCCAGCACCTCGTCGGCTTGGCCGAGATCGAGATGGCATAGCGACCGATGCCACCAGTTGTGGACCTTGAAGAAATTGTCGTCGCCCGACCAGTGCGGTTCGCGCGCGATCATCCAGCCGATGCCGTCCTCGGCGCGGCCCTGCATCTCCATGACGTGGGCAACGGCATGATGGGCCCAGCAGTCGAGCGGCTGAAGGTCGATGGCGCGGCGGCCGGCTTCCTCGGCGCGTGCATAGTCTCCGGTCTCCTCGAGCCCAAACGCATGCATGCCGAGCAGGATCGAGTAGCCTGGCATGTCAGCAGACCATTTCGGCAGCACGCGCGCGATGCGGTCGCGCAGGCTGCGCGCATTGGCTCGGCTGAAATCCACCAGATGGCCCGACTGGAGCGCAACGATGTCATGCGGAAAGTCCGCATTATGGCGATCTAACGCCGTCGCAGCCGCTGTCCACTCTCCCTCGACCAGCAGGTCGAGGACCGCGACATGCGAGGTCTCGCGTTCTGAAAGCCGCAACGACTTCACCGTGCCGAGGATTGCCTTGGCATCGCGCGTCGCCTCCGGTTCGGTCGTCAGACCCAGCAGATGCGCCTTCACGATATGCGCCATCGCAAAATCGGGTGCGACCTCGATGGCCTGCTCAAGTAGGCCGACTGGATCGCCGCGATAGATGTTGAACGCCTCGACGGCCCGGTCGAACAGGCCAGAGGCCTCGGCTGTCGCTCCGGAGAGCACATTGCCTTGCTGGTCAGTAAGCATGATCGGAATTTCCTTCAATGATGTGTATAAAAGAACCACAACGTCACCCGACCGTCCGGACATCAAGTCCGTCGGCTGGCATGGCGGCTTCGATGTCTGGATAGTCCGGCGCGTCGCTAGGGATAATGAGCGATGCGCCGAAATTCTTGACCGATCCGCCGGCTTTACTGGAGGGAACCTCCATGGATGCTCTCATGGACATGCTGCGGGCGATGCGCCTTACCGGCGGCATCTTCCTCGACGCGCAGTTCTCCGCACCGTGGTGCGTGTCGGCAAAGGTCGCGCCGGAGGATTGCGTCCCGTTCACGACCGAGCCCCGGCACATCATCGCCTATCACTACGTCACTGAGGGTCGGTGCCTGCTGACGGTCGGCGATCAGCGGCCGGTGGAGGTCGAGAGCGGCGAGATAGTCGTCCTGCCGCGCAACGACCACCATGTCATCGCGAGTGCTGCGAGCCTCCGGCCGGTCAATGCCGACCATCTGATCCAGGAGGCGCCTGAAGGCGGGCTGGCGAAGATCGTTTATGGCGGCGGCGGCGAGCGGACCACGATCCTGTGCGGCTTCCTTGGCAATGACCTTCCACACAACGCACTCATCACACTGCTGCCGAGCGTGCTCAAGCTCAACGCTGCCGACGGCGCCTCGGGAGACTGGATCAAGGGCACATTCCAGTTTGCTGCAAGGGAACTCGCGGCCGGGCAGGCCAATTCGCCGATGATCCTCGCGAAGCTCGCCGAACTGCTGTTCATGGAAGCGGTCCGCCGTTACCTCGCCTCCCAACCGCCCTCCGCGAATGCTTGGGCAGCGGGGATGCAGGACCCCGTGATCGGTCGCGCGCTGGGAATTCTGCACGCGCAGATCGCGCGGCGATGGACAACCGAGGATCTCGCGCGCGAACTGGCCGTTTCCCGCTCGGCCTTCGCGGAGCGCTTCACGCGCGCCATCGGCGAACCGCCGATGCGCTACCTTGCCCGGCAGAGGTTCGAGCAGGCCTCGGCGCAGTTGAAGGAAACGGCCAATCCCATCGCCTGGATCGCCTACGAAGTAGGCTACGAATCCGAAGAAGCCTTCAACAGGGCCTTCAAGCGCGAATACGGCGTTCCGCCCGCCGCCTGGCGTCGGGCCAACGCAGTTCGCAGAAGCTGAGCCCTCGTGGCGAGGACCGGCCGACCACCGGACGAACCGTCAGCCGGGGCCATCAATGACCAAACGCCAGCGGCGGCGCGATGCGGTCGCGCCGCAGCCAGCGGACCATGAGCAGCGCCGCCACCGCGGCCAATCCCGACGACAGGCCGATCCAGATGCCGACACCGTTGAAACCGAAATCGAACGCCAGCAGCACGCCGAGCGGCAGGCCGACGCCCCAATAGCCGATCGCGGCGTAGATCATCGGCACCTTGGTGTCGTGCAGGCCGCGCAGCATGCCGGCGGCCACGGCCTGCGCGCCGTCGAAAATCTGGAAAAGCGCGGCAAAGGCCAGAAATGATACGGCAAGGGCGATTACTCTCGTATTGGCCGGATTGCCGAGATTGATGAAGGCGCTGATCAAGAGCCGCGGCCACAGGATCATCACCAGTCCCGTCAGCGCCATGAAGGACACGCCGATGACGAAGGCGGTCCAGCCGGCGCGGGAAACGCCTTCCCGATTGCCGGCACCGTGTGCCAGCCCGACGCGCACGGTCGCCGCCTGATTGAGGCCGAGCGGCACCATGAAGGAGATCGAGGCGATCTGGATGGCGATGGCGTGCGCGGCAAGCGAGTCCGCATCGATCAGGCCCATGAGCAGGGCCGCCGCGTTGAAGATCGTCACCTCGAAGGCAAGGATGCCGGCGATCGGCAGGCCGAGCAGCAGCAGCCCCTTGAAGCGCGGCCAGTCGGCCCGCCAGAAGCGCCCGAACATGCGGTAGCGGCGAAACTTCGGCTCGAGCAACAGCACCGCCGCCATGCCGGCGAACATCAGCATACTGGACAGCGTGGTGGCCAGGCCGGACCCGGCAATGCCCATCGCCGGCACGCCGAGATTGCCGAACATGAACATCCAGTTGAAGAGGACATTGCAGGCGACGGCAACGAATACGATGACCAGCGCCCAGCCCGGCCGCTCCAGCGCCGAAATGAACGAACGCAGCACGATATAGCCGTAGAAGGGCAGCACCGCCCATTCGAGCCAGCGCAGGTAGATGCCGGCCTGATGCGCCAGCGCCGGCTCCTGGCCCATGGCGAGCAGAATTGGCTCGCCGTGCCAGAGAAAGATCCAGATCGGGATCGAGATGAGGATCGCCAGCCACAGGCCCTGCCGCACGGTGCGGCGCAGGTCGCGCACGGAATGGCGGCGGCGGCCAAGCTCGGTCGCCATCATCGGCGAGGTCGCCAGCATCAGGCCGAGCCCGAAGATCATCGGCATGAAATAGAGATTGGCGCCGAGCGCGCCGCTGGCCAGCGTGTCCGGCCCCAGCCGGCCCATCATCATGACGTCGGTGGCGGTCATCGCGGTCTGCCCGAGATTGGTCAGCACCATCGGCCAGGCGAGCGCCAGCATCGCCCTGATTTCCTGACGCCAAGGATTTTCCGGTGCGCAAGCGCCGGCTTCCATCACAGACATTGTTTCGCCTATCCGATTGCGGCGCGTCGGCGAAAAAAGCCGGAAGCCGCGTCTCAGCGCGGAAAATGACCGTGGTCGGTCCGGATTCCGCATTAACGGCATGGCTTGTCCACGAAATGAGCTGCCGTGGCAAGAGGCTGGTATCGGCAAGGGTTAAGCCAGCATGCGGAGCGATTTTCAAACACGCTCTTTGGCGGCGCCGCGGAAGCCGCTATGGTTTGCGTCACCGGCAGTCCTGCCGGAGCTGCCATCGAAAGGCATGCGGATGAGCGCGTTTGCGGAAATCACCCTGGTTCGGCACGGCGAGACCGAATGGAGCGCGTCGGGAAAGCACACGGGACGGACCGACATACCGTTGACGCCTGCCGGCGAGGAGGCCGCCCGGCGGGTCGGTGAGCGCCTGCAGGGCCTGTCGTTCCAGGCCGTCTGGTCGAGCCCCTCGCAGCGCGCCTTCAGGACCTGCGCGCTGGCCGGCTTCGGTGCGGCCGGGCTGAAAAAGCCGGACCTGGCGGAGTGGGATTATGGCGCCTACGAAGGGCTGACCACGAAGCAGATCCTTGCCGAGCGGCCGGGCTGGCAGCTTTTCCGCGACGGCTGTCCAGACGGCGAGATGGCGCAGGATGCGGGCGCGAGGGCGGACCGGATCGTCAGCGAACTGCGCTCCGTCAATGGCAATGTGCTGGTGTTTTCAAGCGCGCATTTCCTGCGGGTGCTGGCGGCGCGCTGGGTCGGCCTGCCGCCGCAAGGCGGCGCTCTCTTCGTCCTGGATACCGCCAGCATAAGCGTGCTCGGCTACGAGCACGACCCTGGCGAGCCGGTCGTCCGGCGCTGGAACCAGAGATAGCGCGAAACTACCTGATCTCGTCGAGCGCCTGCCTCTGCCGGTGCATCTCGAGGAACACGCGGTAATCGCGATCGAAACGGCCGCTGGCTGCCGGATTCGACAGCCGCTTCTTGCCGCCCTGCTGCATGGCGACGCAAGCAGCATTCACGCTGGGAAAAAGCCCGGCGGCGGTGGCAGCCACCATGCCGGTGCCGAGCAGCACCGCCTCGTCGGCGAGCGGCTCGACCACGGTGCAGCCGGTGGCGTCGGCATAAAGCTCCATCAGAAGCGGGTTCTTGGTGTGGCCGCCGGTGACATGCAGCGTGTCGATCAGATAGCCGTTCTCGTTCAGCGCCTCCAGCACATGGCGCACGCCAAGCGCGATGCCGACGGCGGTGCGCCAATAGAGCTTGCACAGGCTGTCGAAGGAGGAATCGAGCGTCAGCCCGCTGATGACGCCGACCGCATGCGGGTCGGCGAGCGGCGAGCGGTTGCCGTGGAAATCCGGCAGCACATGCAGCCTTGCCGCCAGGTTTTCGCCGTCGGCGGCGCGCAGTTCGGCGACACGCCGGGCGATCCTGGCATGCATGGCGGCGTCCGGCTCGCCGCCGGCGCCATGCCAGCGGATGATATGGTCGAGCAGCGCGCCGGTAGCCGACTGGCCGCCTTCCGACAGCCACAGGCCGGGAAGGGCCGCGCCATAATACGGGCCCCAGACGCCGGCGAAGGGCTGCGGGTCGGGCGACATCGCCATGACGCAGGAGGATGTTCCAGCGATCAATGCCAGGTGCCGGCCGATATTCTTGTCATCGCCAGCGAAGCCGCCGAGCACGCCGAGCGCGCCGGCATAGGCATCGATGACGCCGGCTCCCACCCGGCACTTTTCGGTCAGGCCAAGCTCCGCCGCCGCTTCGGCAGAGAGAGCGCCTATATCGGTCCCTACCGGGCTTGCCTTCTCCGGCAGATTGCCGTGCTGGAAGAGATCCGCTAGCCCCACCGTCTCGAAGAAGTCGCGCCGCCAACCGGTTTCCTCATGCGCCAGATAGGTCCATTTCGCGGTCAGCGTGCATTGCGAGCGGGCAAGCGACCCCGTCGCTTTCCAGGTGAGGAAATCGGTAAGATCAAAAAGGTAGCCGGCTTCATTCCATGTGCCGGGCAGGTTGCGCTTCAGCCACATCAGCTTCGGCGTCGCCATCTCCGGCGACATGACGCCGCCGATATAGTCGAGCACGGCATGGCCGCTTTTGGTGCATTCGTCGGCCTCGGCAATGGCGCGGTGGTCGAGCCAGACGATGGTGTCCCAGCGCCTTTCGCCTGACACCGATACGCTGAGCTGGCCGCCGTCCCTGTCCCGCACGACCAGTGAGCAGGTGGCATCGAAGGAGATGCCGACAATGTCGTTCGCCGTCACGCCCGATTTTTCGCGCGCGGCGCGTACGGCAAGACAGACCGCCGACCAGATGTCCTCGGAATTGTGCTCGGCATGATCGGCCTTGGGCTGGTTCATGGCGATCGGATGCTCGGCGCGGCCGAGCAAGGTGCCTTTGGTGTCGAGAATGCCCGCACGGGCGCTCCCGGTGCCGACGTCGACCGCGCAAACGAAACTGTTGGTCAAGATGCTTTTACTCTCGCTCCCAGGCCTGCAATCAGATCGGGCAATTGCAGCATGTCAGCGAATATAAAGTCCGGCTCACTCGACGCAAGCCGCGCTTTCAAGGCCGGGTTGCCGGCATGCGAGCCGCCGGTGAAGGCAAAGACGCGCATGCCCGCCTCCCGCGCCGCCGCGATGCCGGCCGGACTGTCCTCGACGACGAGGCAGTTGCTCGGATGTGCCCGCATGCTGGCTGCGGCGTGGAGGAAGAGGTCGGGCGCGGGTTTGCCGCGCGCGACCATGGCGGCGCTGAACAGATGCGGCTCCATGAGCCCGAGCAGCCCGGTTATGTCGAGCGCATAGCGGATACGATCGAGCGTACCGGATGAGGCGACGCAGTATGGCACGCCGAGCCTGGGCAATACTTCCGTGATGCCGGGCATCGGCTTCAGCTCCTCGCGAAACTTGCGCATCAGCTCGACGCGCATCGCGGTGAGATGCCCGTCGGTGATGTCGAGCCCGAAGTCACGGCCGAGGATTTCGCGGACGCTCTTCATGCTCCTGCCGAGGAAATGCTCGTAGGCCGCATCCTCGCCGACCGTACCGCCGGCGAGCGCGATCATGCCGAGAAGTGCGGCGACCGACAGCGCCTCGCTGTCGACCAGTACGCCGTCACAGTCGAAGATGACCAGTTCGGGCGCCATCGCGGTGGCCGATCTCAGAGCTTGCCGGCGAGGTACTGCGTCAGCGTCGCGCGCGCTCCGTTCGCCCAGAGCAGCTCGAGCGCGCGCGCGAAGGCTTCGGCGAAAGGCGCCGAGCGGCCGACGTCACCATAGATGTCCTCCATGGCAAGCCAGGCGGCCGGCGCATCCTTTGCCGCTTTTGCCGTCGTCTGCAGCCGGTCCCAGCTCGGATCGTTGGGCTCGATGACGGCGCCGCTATCCGTCGTGCCGAAGCAATAACGGCACCAGAGCGCCGATTCCAGCGCGAGACCGGTGATACTCTTTCCCGCCTTCAGCCGGTCAGCAATGGTCGGAATTATGAATTTCGGTTGGCGGTTGGAGCCGTCCAGACAAAGCCTGCGGATGGTGTCGCCGATCTTCGGGTTGGAGAAGCGGCTCTCGATCAGCTCGTAGTAGTCTTCCAGCTTCGTGTCCGGCACCGGCGGCACCGTCGGGATGATCTCATCGTGCTCCAGCTTGGCGAGAAAGCCGCGCACCAGCGGCTCCTGCATCGCCTCGTGGACGAAATGGATATCCATCAGGCCTGCCGGATAGGCAATGGTCGCATGGCCGCCATTGAGGATGCGGATCTTCATCAGCTCATAGGGCGCGACATCCCTGACGAACTGCACGCCGACCTTTTCCAGCGGTGGCCTGCCGTCGGTGAAATGATCCTCCAGCACCCATTGCCGGAACGGCTCGCAGAAGACCGGCCAGTTGTCCTCAAGGCCGAACTCGTTTGCCAATATGCCGCGCTCGCGATCGGTGGTGGCCGGGGTGATGCGGTCGACCATGCCATTCGGGAAGGCGACGTTCTGGCCGATCCAGTCGGCGAGATCCTCATCGATCAGGCGGGCGAGGCCGATGACGCCATCGGATGTGACGTGGCCATTGTGAGGGATGTTGTCGCAGGACATGACCGTGAACGGCACGATGCCGTCATCGCGACGGCGCACAAGGCCGGCAAGGATGATGCCGAAGACAGTCTTCGGTACAGCACCCGGCTGAGCGTCGGCGACGATGTCGGAATGGGCGGGATTGAACAGGCCCGACGCGGGGTCGATGAAGTAGCCGCCCTCGGTGATGGTCAGCGACACGATCCTGATTGCCGGATCGGCAAGCTGCTCGATGATCGCTTCGGCATCGCCCGGCATCAGGAAGTCGATCATGACGCCGGTGACGCGGGCGCTCATATGGCCGCTATCCTGCTCGACGACAGTGGTCAGCCAGTCCTGCTCTTCAAGCTTGCCACGGCCGACCTTCTCGCCGGCGAATACGCCGGCGCCGACAATCGCCCAGTCATGGCCGGCACCCGAATTGAACAGATCGTCGAGATAGACGGCCTGATGCGAGCGATGGAAATTGCCGACGCCGAAATGCACGATACCGGCCTTCAGCGCAGCGCGATCGTATTTCGGGCCAGCAACCTTGGCGGGAAGATTGGCGAGGATTGACGAAGAGAGCTTCACGGTCATCTGCTTTTACCCTTTGGCGGGACGGCTCTTCTCCCCGTGGAGGGACGGAGAGAAGAGCGCCCTCACCCCCCTCAACTCATCCACTGGCCGCCGTCGACATTGTAGGTCTGGGCGACGATGTAGTCGGCCTCGTCACTGGCCAGGAACACGGCCATGCCTGTCAGGTCTTCCGGCTTACCCATGCGGCCGTAAGGCACGCCTTCGCCGACCAGCCGCCGCTTCTCGCCCTTCGGCCGGTTCTCGTATTTGGCGAACAGCGCATCGACCTCGTCCCACATGTCGCTGTCGACGACGCCGGGCGCGATGCCGTTGACATTGATGCGGTGCTTGATCAGGGCGAGCCCGGCTGACTGGGTGAGCGAAATGACGGCGGCCTTGGTGGCGCAATAAACGGCGACCAGAGGCTCGCCACGCCGGCCGGCCTGGCTCGCCATGTTGATGATCTTGCCGCCCTTGCCCCGGGCGATCATTGCGCGGCTCGCGGCCTGCAGCATGAACAGCGTGCCGCCGACATTGACGGAAAACAGCTTTTCGTAGCTCGCCTTGGTGATCTCGACGATCGGCGCCAGGTCGAAGAGCGCGGCGTTGTTAATCAGTATGTCCAACCCGCCGGTCCTGGCCTCGACCGCCTTGATCGCCGCCTCGATCGAGGACAGGTCGGCGACGTCGAGCCTGAGCGCATAGGCGTTTTTGCCGATCTCCGACGCGGTCTTTTCCGCCGCTTCGAGATTGATGTCGGCAATCGCCACCGTGGCGCCTTCGCGAACATAGGCTTCGGCGAAGGCCTTGCCGATGCCGCGTGCCGACCCGGTGATCAGCGCCGATTTGCCCTTCAGTCTCACTGTGCCAGCGCCTTTCCGTCGGCACCGAAGCGGTGCAACTTCGCCTTGTCGGGTGTCAGATAGATCGTGTCGCCGTGATGAACGGCCAGTTCGCCGTCGGCACGCACCGTTAGCGGCCCTACGCCGTCTGCCTGCACATGCAGGAAGGTGTCGGAGCCGAGGTGCTCGGCGACACCGACCGTGGCTTTCCAGTCGCCCGAATTGGTCGAGATGTTCATGTGCTCGGGCCGGATGCCGACGGTCTTGGCGCCATATTTGGCCGCCGGCGCACCTTCGATCAGGTTCATCTTGGGCGAGCCGATGAAACCGGCGACGAACAGGTTGTGTGGCGTCTTGTAAAGCTCCATCGGCGAGCCGACCTGCTCGATGTTGCCGGCGTTGAGCACGACGATCTTGTCGGCCATGGTCATCGCCTCGACCTGGTCGTGGGTGACGTAGATCATCGTCGTCTTGAGCTGATGGTGCAGTTCGCTGATCTCGAGGCGCATGGTGCCGCGCAGCGCCGCATCGAGGTTGGACAGCGGCTCGTCGAACAGGAAGGCCGAAGGCTGGCGCACGATGGCGCGGCCGATGGCTACGCGCTGGCGCTGGCCGCCGGAAAGCTGGCCGGGACGACGCTCGAGATAGTTGGTGAGGTTCAGCACACGCGCGGCGTCCTTCACCTTCCTGTCGATGGTCGCCTGGTCCTCGCCCGCCATTTTCAGCGGGAAGGCGATGTTCTTGGCCACCGTCATATGCGGGTAGAGCGCATAGGACTGGAACACCATGGCGAGCTTGCGCTTGGCCGGCGCTTCGCCGGTCACGTCACGGCCGTCGATGTTGATGGTGCCGCCGCTGGTGTCCTCCAGCCCGGCGATCAGGCGCAACAGCGTGGACTTGCCGCAGCCCGACGGTCCGACGAAGACGACGAACTCGCCATTCTCGATCACCAGATCGATGCCCGGGATGATGACCGTCGACCCGAAGGACTTGGAGACGTTCTTGAGCGTGATGTTTCCCATGGTTTCCTCCCCGAGGGGTTATTTTTCGCCAGATGCTTCGGGCAACGTCCCTATTTCACGGCACCAAATGTCAGGCCGCGCACGAGCTGCTTCTGGCTGAACCAGCCCATGATCAGGATCGGCGCGATCGCCAGCGTCGAGGCCGCCGACAGCTTGGCCCAGAACAGGCCTTGCGGGCTGGAGAAGGAGCTGATGAAGGCGGTGAGCGGCGCGGCTTCGGTGGTGGTCAGCCGGATGGTCCAGAACGCCTCGTTCCAGGCCAGGATGATGTTGAGAAGCATCGTCGAGGCAATGCCCGGCACCGCCATCGGCGTCAGCACATAGACGATCTCGTTCCACAGCGAGGCGCCGTCCATGCGCGCCGCTTCCAGGATCTCGCCCGGGATTTCGCGGAAGTAGGTGTAGAGCATCCACACCACGATCGGCAGGTTGATCAGCATCAGCATGATCATCAGGCCGATGCGGCTGTCGAGCAATCCGGCATCGCGGAAGATCAGGTAGATCGGGAACAGCACGGCGACCGCCGGCATCATCTTTGTGGACAGCATCCACATCAGGATGTCCTTGGTGCGCTTGGTCGGCGAGAAGGCCATCGACCATGCCGCCGGTATGGCGACAAGCAAGGCCAGGATGGTCGAGCCGACCGACAACAGCACCGAGTTGAGGAAGAACTTGAAATAGCCGCTCTGCGCCTGGACCTCGGAATAGCTTTCCGTGGTCCCCGACGGGAACAGGTTGAAGCCCTGGATCGCCTCCTGTTCCGACTTGAACGAGGTGATGACCGTATAGAGGATCGGGAAGAAGATCAGCAGGGCGACGATCCAGGCGGCCGCGGTCGCGATCGTCTTGTGCTGGGGTGTGACTGCACGTGCCATCTTATCCTCCCTATTTGTCCAGGTTCTTGCCGACGGCGCGCATGGCGAAGAAGGCAACGATGTTGGCGAGAATGACGGCGATCACGCCGCCGGCGGATGCCTGGCCGATTTTGAACTCGAGCAGCGCCTTCTGGTAGACGAGGAAGGGCAGGTTGGTGGAAGCGTAGCCCGGGCCGCCATTGGTGGTGACGAGGATTTCGGCATAGACCGACAGAAGGAAGATCGTCTGGATCAGGATCACCACGGTGATGGCGCGCGACATGTGCGGCAGCGTCAGGTAGATGAAGCGGCTGACGAAGCCGGCGCCGTCCATCTCGGCGGCTTCCTTCTGCTCGCCATCAAGTGATTGAAGGGAGGTCAGCAGGATCAGCGTCGCAAATGGCAGCCACTGCCAGGCCACGATGATGATGATTGCGGTCAGCGGATATTGCCCGAACCAGTCGATCGGCTGTCCGCCGAAGAAGCGCGCAATGTCGGCAAAGACGCCGTATTGCGGATGCATGATCATGTTCTTCCACACAAGGGCCGCAACCGGCGGCATGACGAAGAACGGCGAGATGACGAGGATGCGGACGATCCCCTGCCCCCACATCGGCTGGTCGATCAGCAGCGCGAGCGCGATGCCGCCGATCACGGTGATCAACAGAACGCTGCCCACGAGGACAAGCGTGTTGATGATCGACTGCAGGAAGGCCGGGTTGGAATAGAACAGCGCGTAGTTGGAAAAGCCGATGAAGCCGTCGCGGATCGGGTTCAGCGGATTGTATTGCTGGAAGGAGAACCAAATGGTGATGGCCAGCGGCACAATCATCCAGACGAACAGCAGCACCACGGATGGCGCCATCATGAAGCGGGCAAGCGAACGGGTCTGCTGAGTAGCCATGACGGTCACCCTTCAAAGGTCAGCCACAATTTTCAGGTGGTGAAGGTGGCCGCCCGAACTGGGACTCGGGCGGCCGCCCTGCTGGTCACGGTGGAGCCGGTCGCGATGCGCTACCGGCTCGGCACCGGGAGGAGCCTTACTGGATGTAGCCGCCCTCGGTCATCGTCGCGGTGGCGGCGTCCTGAGCCTGCTTCAAGGCATCGTCGACGCTCGACTGGCCGGCGAGTGCCGCCGAGAAGAGCTGGCCGACGGTGGTGCCAAGTCCCTGGAATTCGGGGATGGCGACGAACTGGACGCCGACATAGGGCACCGGCTTGACAGTCGGGTGCGTCGGATCAGCGGCGTTGATGGAGTCCAGCGTCATCTTGGCGAAGGGCGCTGCCTTCTGGTACTCGGGATTGGCGTAGAGCGAGGAGCGCGTTCCGGGCGGAGCATTGGCCCAGCCTTCCTTCGAAGCGACGAGTTCGGCATAGTGCTTGCTCGTTGCCCAGGCGACGAACTTCTCCGCCGCTTCCGCCTTCTGCGTGCCGGCGGGAATGGCCAGTGACCAGGCCCATAGCCAGTTGCCGCGCTTGCCGAGCCCGTTGTCGGGCGCCAGCGCATAGCCGACCTTGTCGGCAACCGTCGAGTTCTTCGGGTCGGAGACGAAGGAGGCGGCGACCGTGGCGTCGATCCACATGCCGCATTTGCCTTGCTGGAACAGCGCCAGATTCTCGTTGAAGCCGTTGGACGAGGCGCCCTCGGGGCCGTCGGCCTTCATCAGGTCGACATAGAATTGAAGCGTGTTCTTCCATTCCGGCTGGTCGAACTGCGGCTTCCAGTTCTCGTCGAACCAGCGAGCGCCGAAGGAGTTCGACATGGCGGTCAGGAAGGCCATGTTCTCGCCCCAGCCGGCCTTGCCGCGCAGGCAGACGCCGTTCACGCCATTGGCGCGGTCGGTCATCTTGTCGGCGGCCTGCCTGATGAAGTCCCAGGTCGGCGCGTCGGGCATGGTCAGCCCGGCCTTCTCCATCAGGTCCTTGCGGTACATGACGAAGGAGCTTTCGCCGTAAAAAGGCGCGGCATAGAGTTTGCCGTCGACCGAGAGGCCGCCGGCAATGGCCGGGATAATGTCCTTGGCGTCATAGTCGTCGCCGAGCTTGTCGAGCGCCAACAGCCAGCTCTGCTTGGCCCAGATCGGCACTTCGTAGGTGCCGATGGTCATCACGTCATACTGACCGCCCTTGGTGGCGATGTCGGTGGTGACGCGCTCGCGCAGGACGTTTTCCTCGAGCGTGACCCAGTTGAGCTGGATATCGGGGTTAGCCTTGGTGAAGTCGTCGGTCAGCTTCTGCATGCGGACCATGTCGCCATTGTTGACCGTGGCGATGGTGATGGATTCGGCATGCGCGGCGAATGCAAGGGCGCTGGCCGACAACAGGCCCAGGGTGAGCGTGCGAAGTTTCATCAATTCCTCCCATAAACCAAGTTGAGCATTTGCCTTGGCTTTGGGCAATTACTCACTCTCCGTTAATTATGTCAAGCCGGATTCGTTGCTGCAGCGCAGCACAAAGAGGCCGAAGGCAACTCGCGCCTGACGTTTTGGGGCTATCGGAAGATGGTCCCGAAAAGTATGAAGCGGTTTTCGGACGACATCATGCTCTATCTCTTTGATTTAGAGCCGGATTCAGATTTCAGGTCGATTTGACCTGAAATCATCCGACTCTAGCCTGCCTGTTGCCGGGCGATCTCGGCCAGGATCCAGTCGCGGAAGGCCCGGATCTTCGGCACGTTGCGCCGCGCCTGGGGATAGACCAGCCAATAGGCGTGGCCATCGTCGCCGACCAGGTCGAAAGGCTGGATCAGGCGGCCATCGGCGAGCTCGGCCTTGAACAGCGCCCTGGTCACAATGGCCACGCCCTGTCCGGCGATGGCGGCGTTCGCCTCATAGGCCTGCGCGCCCATGCTGGTGCCGGGGCGCTTTGCCAGTTCCTCGACCGGCAGGCCGGCGGCGACAAACCAGTCCCGCCACCAGATGTCGCCGGGGTCGAGGATCGGCAGGCGCAGCAGGTCGGCAGGTTCCCTGACGCCGCCGATGCTGGCCGCCAGCGCCGGGCTCAGAACCGGCGTGAAATCCGCATTGAAAAGCTTGTGCACCTCGACGCCCGGCCAGGCGCCGCCGCCGGAGCGGATGGCGATATCGATGTCCTCGCGGGCGAAATCGACAAGGCGGTTCGACGTATCTAGACGCACCGCCAGCGACGGATGCGCGACCTGGAAAGAGCCGAGATGCCGGGCCAGCCAGTTGGAGGCAAAGGTCAGCAGCGTCGAAACGCACAGCACGCCGTCGGCGCCGCTGCGCGCGGCGGCATAGGCGCCGCTCAACAGAGCGAAGGCCTCGCTGACCGACGGCGCCAGGCGCTGCCCCGCCTCGGTCAGCACGATCTGCTTGGGACGGCGCAAAAACAGCGGCGCACCGACACGCTCTTCCAAAAGCTTGATCTGGTAGCTTGCCGCCGCCTGCGTCATGCCGAGCTCCTCGGCTGCCTTGGTGAAGGACAGATGCCGCGCCACCGCCTCGAACACCCGGATCGCGGCGAGCGGCGGGAGCTGTGAGATTTGCCGTGAATTGAGCTCGGGCATAAGGACTCCTTATGGGCCGTAATCGACGTTTGATTGGCGGCAAGGCGCCGCCAGGCCGATATTTGTGATTGAAGATCCCTCATAGCGAAGGCTGACGATCATGACCACGGTCCAGGAAAAACTGCTTCTCACTCCAGGCCACGGCTGGTTTTCGCGGTTGGTGCGCGGATTTGCACGGCACGTAGCGCGGAAACGGACCTATCTCGACATCAGGGAACTGCCGCCGCATCTGCAACGCGACATGGGTTTTCTCGACGGCAACGACCCATACGGCCCGCGCCAATAGCCGTGCTGGATTTATCCCAAATCAGCCTGCCGCCAGCAGGGCAGCGGCGGTTTTCTCATCCGTGATGAGGCCGTTGACCAGCCGCCGGTTCACCGCCGCAAGGATCCCCGGCAGTTTGCGCTCGCCCATGGCGAGCGCGATCACCAGCGACTTTTCGCGCGACGGCAATGCCGCCGACGACACCCGTTCATTGGTGATGCCCTCGATCATCCGGCCTTCGCGGTCGAACACCCACCCGACGATTTCGGCGACACCGCCTGCCTTTTGCAGCGCTTTCAGCTCGCTCTCGGAAATGAAGCCGTCCTCGTAAAGCGGCGCCCTGGGGCCGAGATCGCCAATGCCGACGAAGGTGACGTCGGCCTCCGCCGCAAGCGCCAGTGTCGGCTGGATCATCGGCTGGTTGAGCAGCATCTCGCGCTCCTCCGGCGAGGAGGCGATGACCGGCAGCGGCATCGGGAAGGAGCGCGCCTTGACCCGGTCGGCCATGGTGAAGATGACGTTGTAGAAAGCGGCCGAACCGTCGGGCGAGATGTTGCCGGTCAGCGACACCACCTTGTGCTGCGGGCATTCCATCGGCGGCAGCTGCTCGATGGCCGCCTTCAGCGTGCGGCCGGTGCCGATGGCCATGACGATCGGCTCCGGTGACCTCAGCCGCCGCTCGATCTCGGCGGCCGCCGCCTCGGCGATGCCGATGGTGGTGGAGGACGAGGCGGGATCGCTCGGCACCACCTCGACCAGATCGAGCGCGAAGCGCGATTTCAGCCGTGCAGCGAGGTCGAGGCAATTGGCGATCGGATGATCGACCCGCACCTTGATCAACCCTTCCGACACCGCCAACGACACCAGCCGTTGCGCGGTCTGCCTGGAAATGCCGAGCGTGGCGGCGATCTGGTCCTGCGTGTTGCCGGCAACATAATAGAGCCAGCCGGCGCGCGCCGCGTCGTCCAGCCTGCTGCTGCCTTCCTGCCGCGAATTCAACTTCAGTCCTCCCACCTCCACCCATCACAGGACAGATGCCATAGTCTTGCAGGGAATTGCCCCGTGCGCAATTGTCTATCGCCAGAGCAATTGCTTGCATCGTTCAACGAGGCAATCGCCCCGTCGACATCGCGGATAGACGGGCTCAACAGTTTATCTCCCGGTGCAAACCCGTTATGGGGATCGAAAGAGGGATTCTCGCATGACACAAAAAGCGGTTTTCTGGGACATGGACGGAACGCTGGTCGACAGCGAGCCGCTGCACGAGGCGGCCTTGGTGGCGGCGCTGCACAGTGTCGGCATCCCGCCTCCAAGCAACCTGCATCAGCGGGTGCTCGGTGTCGCGGCATGGCCGGTCTATGAGATGTTGCGCGAGGAGTTCGGTCTCGACCTGCCGTTCGACGACTGGATCGTGCGCAAATACGATCACTACCTGCCGATGGCCGAGACGCTGGTGCCGCGTCCGGGCGCCATCGAGATCTTCAACGAATTGCGCGCGCTTGGCGTGGAACAGGCGGTGGTGTCCAATTCCGATCGGCTTATCGTCGACGCCAATCTGCGGGCGGTTGGCCTTTCCTATCCCGGCATGAAAACCATCAGCCGTAACGATGTGCGCGAGGGCAAGCCGCATCCCGAGCCGTTCCTGCGCGCCGCCTGGCTGGCCGGCGTCGATCCCACGCAAGCGGTCGCAGTCGACGACAGCCGGACAGGCGCCATGGCCGGGTTGGCGGCAGGGATGAAGACGATCTTCTGGCCGGAGGCGCCGATGGAAGGACCGCCCGGCGCCATCGTCATCAACAGCGCCGAGGAATTGCGGGCCGAACTGGGGCTTAAATAGTCAGTTCCGGTAGACCGGTTCCTGCTCGTCGAGAATCGCTTTCAGCTCCGAAAGGTGCCTTTCGGCCTGGCCTGGATAGTCTTCCTGCTCGCGCGCCGATTTTTCGGCGATCTCGTCGGAAAGCACGCGCAGCGGGCGGCCGGTCCACAGCGCCTTGATGTAGGTCTCGGCGGCGCGCTCGAAATAGAACATGCGGTTGAAGGTGTCGGCGACGCTGTCGCCGATGACCAGCACGCCGTGATTGCCCATGACCATCACCTTGACCTTCGGATCTACGAGAAGCTGCGAGCAGCGTTCGCCCTCCTCCTCGAAGGCCAGCCCGCCATAATGGCCGTCGACGACATGGCGGTTGAAGAAGATCGCCGAGTTCTGGTCGATCGGCGGCAAGGTCGAATCGGCGAGCGAGGCGAGCACGGTGGCGTGGATCGAGTGCACATGCATGACGCAGCGCGCATGGCGTACATTGCGATGGATGGCGCCGTGCAGGCCCCACGCTGTCGGGTCGGGCGCATTGGGGCCGGACAGCGTTTCGGGATCGTTGGCGTCGATCAAAAGCAGGTCGCTCGCCTTGATGCGGGAGAAATGCACCTGGTTGGGATTCATCAGGAATTGCGAGCCGTCCTCGTTGACGGCCAGCGAGAAGTGATTGGCCACCGCCTCATGCATGTTGAGCCGCGCCGTCCAACGGAAGGCGCAAGCGAGATCGACGCGCTCCTCGTAAAAGGGCAGGTTGGTCAGCGGTTCCTTCTGCAGGCGGGCGATGCTCATTGAAAACCTCCGTCAAAGAATGAAGGATGCCGCGCACCGCCGACGCGCGCAACCGGTTTCGTTTGGTGCAGACACACCGTTTGGTGGAGACGGGCATCGTTGCCTTACGCGGCAGTGCTTGTGGCGGCGCCGACCCGCAATCCACCCTGCTCGACGATGAAATCGATCACCTCCTGCAGGCCCTTGCCGCGCGACAGGTCGGTGAAGCCGAACGGCCGCTTGCCGCGCATGCGGGCGGCATCCGCCTCCATGACATCGAGATTGACGTTCACATAGGGCGCGAGATCGCTCTTGTTGATGACCAGGAAATCGGAGCGGGTGATCGCCGGACCGCCCTTGCGCGGGATCTCCTCGCCCTGGCAGACCGAGATGACATAGAGCGTCAGGTCGGCAAGATCGGGCGAGAAGGTGGCGGCGAGATTGTCGCCGCCGGATTCGATGAAGACGATGTCGAGATCGGGGAATTTCCTGTTCATCTCGGCGATCGCCTGCAGATTGATCGAGGCATCTTCACGGATGGCGGTGTGCGGACAGCCGCCGGTCTCGACGCCGACGATGCGGTCCTCCGGCAGCGCCTGCAGCCTGGCCAGCATCATGGCGTCTTCCCTAGTGTAAATGTCGTTGGTGACGACGGCGATGGAAAACTCGTCGCGCAGCGCCTTGCAGAGCTTTTCGGTGAGCGTCGTCTTGCCGGAACCGACGGGACCGCCGATGCCGATGCGAAGAGGACCGTTGGTCTGTGTCATGCGGAAAACCCCGTGATGGCAAGAACGGCGAAACCTGCCCCGATCAACAGGCAGAGCGGCGAATAATAGCTGACATCGAGCCGCGCGAAAGGCTGTTCGGGCGCCAGCCGCCGCCACCAGGGCGTGAAGCCGGCAATGCCGCGGCCGAGGAAAACCAGCGCAATGAGCAGCGATGCGGCGGCAAGCCCTGCCTTGGGAAAGGGCGTGGCAAAAACACCCTCCAGCGCCATCGGCCACAGCGTCGCCAGACCGAGGCAAGCGGCGACGGCAAAACAGGCGAAGGGCGCCGGCATCTCGTCGACGCCGCGAAAGCCGACCACCGCATGGGCGCAGGAGGTGGCATCCCTGCCCGGCCAGATGCCGCCAATGCCCCAATAGACATGCAGCGTGGTGATCAAAAGCAGGACGAGGGAGAGAATGAAAGCAAGCACGATCATGAGCGGAACAAACGGGAATACTGGGTTTCGTGCTTCATCGCCATGATGTCGGAGACGAAGGCGCAGCCGCCGAGGTCGTCAAGCGTCGAATTGGAGGCGCGGGTGGCCGTGTCCAGCGCCAGCGGCTCGAAGCCGGCGAGCAGCGCCGTGGCTTCCGTCTGGCCGACGACGCCGAGCCTGATCGCGGCCTGGACGAGATTGGAGAAGAAGGCCTGCAGGAAGGCCGACAGCGCGTCTGGCAAGGCAATGCCGTTGCCGCCGGCCACCGCGCCGACAGCGACGCAATAGGGGCATTCCGCCGGCGGACGTTCCAGCACCTGGCGCGGCCAGGCGGAAGCCGCGTTGAGGAAGGCTTGGCCTTGCAGCATTGTCTCGGTGTGGCGCTCGCGCGAGCCGGCCAGCGCCTCGGCAAGTGCCGCGACCTCATCGAGGTCGCCGCCCTCGCGGGCGCGTCGCCAGCTTTCGGCGAATAGCACGGCATCGTTCCAGCCCGAGCCCATCTCGACCAGCGTCTCCAGCCACGCGGCGAGGCCGTGGCGGTCGGCCACCAGTCCGTCATGCACCGCGCGTTCGAGGCCATGGCTGTAGGAAAAGCCGCCGACCGGGAAAGCCGGCGACAGCCACGCCATCAGCCGCAACAGGGCGATGCTCGACGGCTGGTCAGTCATGGTCATGATGATGGTGGTCATGCGAATGGCTGTGCGAATGAGAATGCGACTCGCCATGGGCATGCGAATGCGCTTCGGCATGACTATGTGCCTCGGCATGGGCATGACCGTGGCCGGAATAGGCGCCGCGCACCGGCACGAACGGCTCCAGGACATCGGTGACCGTGGCGCCGAGCCCTTCCAGCATCGCCTTGATGACATGGTCGCGCAGGATGAGGATGCGGTTCGCCTCTATCGCGGCGGCAAGATGCCGGTTGCCGATATGCCAGGCGAGCTCGGTGAGATGAACAGGGTTTATGGCGCGGATGTCGTAGAGTGGTTCCCCGGCGGCGATGATCTCGACATGGCGGCCATCCTCGAGCACCAGCCGGTCGCGGTCGCCCAAGGCAACCGGCTCGGGCAGGTCGACCAGCACCTTGTCGCCGCCTGACGTCTCGATGGCGCGGCGGCGCAGATGCCGTTCGTCATGGGCAAGCACGACACGATCATATGGCGCGGTCGTTCCCGCCTCGCTGGCGGTCAGCACGGAGACAGCGCGCGGGAATTTGGTGAAATCGGTGCGAATGTCGAGCTTCATTGTAAAAATCTGCCTTTCCCAAGAAGCCTAGACCATCCTGCCCGTCGGCCCAACGGGGCTCAAGCGATCGTGTCGAAGAGCCGCAGGATGAACGATATCTGGTAGATCAGCGTGCCGGCGACGAAGGCGATGTGAAAGCGGCGGTCGCGCACCAGGATCGCGACAATGCAGAGCGCAACGAAAACCGGCGTGCGGATCAAATATTCGATGCCGAAATGGGCGAAATGCTCCGGCCCTTTCAGCAGCGTATCGACGATGTCGAGCAGATAGGTCAATGCCAAGAGGCCAAAGAACCAGGCGCGGCGCGAATAGAAAAAATCCTCGTAGCTGGTGTAGTCGAGCATGGAGTCCGGGAACAGCAGCGCGCACAGCATGAACAGGGTGACGGCATAGAAGATAAGAAACAGGTATTTGCCGAAGGTCCAGGTCTCGAGGGTGTAGAGTCCGAACTCCCACCACCAGAAATGCACCAGAAACAACAGCATGGAGCCGACCCAGGCCAGATGCACCGGGTAGAGCCGGTACTGGCCGGGATGCTGGACGATGCGGGCCAGACCCGACAACAGGCGCGTGACGCCGAGGCCGATCACCATGCCCATGACGATGCGGACATGCGGGAAGATGTCGTGAGTGGAGACGAGTTGTTGCTCCATAGGAGGTCAGTAAGGCCATTCGACGCTGGAGGGATGGTTCATTCGCGTACAAGCTGGTCTGACGTCCATGGAGCGCCGGGGAAAAAATCCTGATCCAGCACGTCCGCGATCTGATAGGGACAATCGGCAGGAAAATCCTTTTCAGGCAACCCCGTCTCGTCAGCCGCTTTCAATCTCGCAAATTCGAACTCGCTAGCGAGTTGCTTGCGTGGATAGGCCTTGAGGCTGAGGCTTTCGTTGATCAACTTCTTGATCCGATGTCGCTGCTCGCGGATCGTCAACAGCCAGCCAGTCTTGCGTCTCTCTGGCTGAAACTGCCATTTAAGCAGGTGCAGAAGCAGAGTACCCAGTCTGCTCTCGATCTCTCGTTTGTCACTCCGCCCCAAACTTTCGATCTCCTCGGCAAGGTTCTCACGATCGAGGTCGGAGAGACGGCCTTCACGCAGCAGCGCGCCCTGTTCGGCGCACCACTGAGCATAGTCTGTCTCATAGGGTGTAGACTTATGCCGACGCTGAATTTGAATCTTGTTCATGGCTGCATAATGCGCCGTTTTCGATAGCAAGCCAATCGTGGATGAACTCAGGCCGCAGGCCGGTTTCGTCTCAAAAAAGAAAATACCTTTGTGCCATCGGCAGCACGGTGGCCGGCTCGCAGGTGAGCAGCTCGCCGTCAGCGCGGACCTCGTAGGTTTCGGGGTCGACCTCGACATGCGGCGTGGCGTCGTTGAGCACCATCGAATGCTTGCCGATGCCGCCACGGGTGTTCTCGACCGCGACCATCTGCTTGTCGACGCCGAGCCGGCCTTGCAGGCCTGAGTCGAAAGCAGCCCTGGAGACGAAAGTCACCGACGAGTTGGTCAGCGCCTTGCCATAGGCGCCGAACATCGGCCGGTAGTGCATCGGCTGCGGCGTCGGGATCGAGGCGTTGGGATCACCCATGGGTGCGGCGGCGATCGAGCCGCCGACTAGCACCATCTCCGGCTTGACGCCGAAGAACGCTGGGTTCCACAGTACGAGGTCGGCGCGTTTTCCCACCGCCACCGAGCCGATCTCTTTCGACAGGCCATGCGCTATGGCCGGATTGATCGTGTATTTGGCGATGTAGCGGCGGACGCGGAAATTGTCGTTGTCACCTCGCTCCTGCGGCAGCGAACCACGCTGGCGCTTCATCTTGTCGGCGGTCTGCCAGCAGCGGATCGCCACCTCGCCGACGCGGCCCATGGCCTGCGAGTCCGACGAGATGATCGAGAAGGCGCCGATGTCGTGCAGGATGTCTTCCGCCGCGATGGTCTCCTTGCGGATGCGGCTTTCGGCAAAGGCGATGTCTTCGGGGATCGACGGCGACAGATGGTGGCAGACCATGAGCATGTCGAGATGCTCGGCCAGCGTGTTGACCGTGTAAGGCCGCGTCGGATTGGTCGAGGACGGGATGACATTGGGCAGGCCGCAGACCTTGATGATGTCAGGCGCATGGCCGCCGCCGGCGCCCTCGGTGTGGAAGGCATGGATGGTGCGGCCCTTGATCGCCGCGACTGTGTTTTCGACAAAGCCGGATTCGTTCAGCGTGTCGGTGTGGATCATCACCTGGACGTCGTAATCGTCGGCGACCGACAGGCAGCAGTCGATGGCCGCCGGCGTCGTGCCCCAGTCCTCGTGCAGCTTCAACGAGCAGGCGCCGGCGAGCACCATCTCCTCAAGTGCTGCCGGCAGCGAGGCGTTGCCCTTGCCCGACAGGCCGATATTCATCGGGAAGGCGTCGAAGGACTGGATCATGCGCGCCATATGCCAAGGCCCCGGCGTGCAGGTGGTGGCCAGCGTGCCATGCGCCGGGCCGGTGCCGCCGCCGAGCATGGTGGTGATGCCGGACATCAGCGCCTCCTCGATCTGCTGCGGGCAGATGAAATGGATATGCGCGTCGAAGCCGCCGGCGGTCAGGATCTTGCCCTCGCCGGCGATGATTTCCGTGCCGGGGCCGATGATGATGGTGACGCCCGATTGCGTGTCCGGATTGCCGGCCTTGCCTATTGCCGCGATGCGGCCGTCCCTGAGGCCGATATCGGCCTTGACGATGCCGGCCACGGCATCGACGACCAGGGCGTTGGTGATGACGGTGTCGACCGCGCCTTGCGCGCGTGACACCTGGCTCTGGCCCATGCCGTCGCGAATGACCTTGCCGCCGCCGAATTTCACCTCCTCGCCATGCAGGGTGAAATCCTTTTCGACCTCGATGAACAATTCGGTGTCGGCAAGCCGAACTCTATCACCGACCGTCGGGCCATACATCTGGGCATAAGCGGCGCGGGTGATTCTAGCCATCAGCAATTGCTCCCGAAGATCCGGCTTGTCGAGGTCCGTCCCACATTGTCGCCATCCTATGGTCACGCAATGACCCGCTGGGCGACACCTTGCGATCCCATTTAGCGTTTGAGGTGGCCGGGTCACCCCAAATCGACCGTTTGCCAATCGATGGAAAGGAAAATCCATGCGCAAAATCGTATTTGTCGCAGCCGTCGCCACTCTTGCCCTGGCGAGCGCCGCCAGCGCCCAGCAACAGCCTGCCCAGCCCGCGCCGGCGCCCGCGGCCCCCGCTCCGGCGCCCGGAGCTCAGCCGGCCGCGCCGACGATCCAGAGCGTCAACATCGTCGACATCAAGGAGCTGCCCCAGACCACACAGACGCAGGTCAACCAGGTGATCGCCCAGCGCGGCGACGCCGGCCTGCAGAAACTGCGCAGCTCGATCGACGCGACACCGAAGGTCAAGTCCGCGCTTGAAGCCAAGGGGCTCACCTCGGCGCAGGTGATCGCGGCCAGCATGAGCAATGATGGCGCGCTGACCCTGATCACCAAGAAAGCGAGCTGACGACAGGCCGTGGCGGGCCGGCACAAGGTCGGCCTGCCGCGTCGATGGGGGAACCTTCTGCGGGCAGGATTCGTTTCGATCTTTTGACCCTGAAGCCAAATTCGAAAAGGACGCCGAGAGCGAATGATGGCGATAACCACCTTCCCCGATGCCAAATGGCTTCATGCGACCGCCGCGGTGGCGTTTCTCGCGGCCAGCGTCCCCCACACCGCGCTCAACGCGCAAAGTCTCGAGAGCCCTGATACCGTCAACCGGATCGTCGGCTCTGAGGTCAGGCAGGAAGAGACCAACACGGTCGTGGAGGCCCGCAAGGTCGCTACCGCGATCGACCGGACGCGCGAAAACATCGGCACGGTTCGCAAGACATCCAAGCTCGACAAGGTCGATATCGTTTTCCTGACCGACGCCGCACGCGCGGAAGGCGGCCCGCCGCCGGCGATCGAGAGCAAGGTCGAGCAACATCGGGACGACATTGCGGAACTGCGCAAGGAGATCGAGGCGAATGCGCTGCTGTTCAACGCCATCGACTCGCGTCGCGTGACGACCGAAGACGTGCTCGCTGTCGAATTCGACGATCCGGGACGGGTCGTCATCTATGCCGCGGCCAAGCCGTCCAACTAGGCCGCTCGACGCCCTGGATCTCACAGGGCGCCCATGATCTTCTGCTGAAATCCGTAGACCTCGCGCCTGCCGCCGAGAGGCACCAGCGTGACGTCGCGCTCCTGCCCCGGTTCGAAACGCATGGCCGTGCCGGCGGCGATGTCGAGACGCATGCCCCGCGCCCTGTCGCGATCGAATTTCAGCCCTTCATTGGTTTCGAAGAAATGGTAGTGGCTGCCGACCTGGATCGGCCGGTCGCCGCTGTTGGCCACTTTCAAGGTGACGGTCGGCTGCCCCTTGTTCAGCTCGATGTCGCCGCCTGCTGTGATGATTTCGCCCGGGATCATCGCCAGCCTCACAGAACGGCGAACACGAGGCCGAGACCGATGGCGGCACAGGCGCCGCCGGCGACACGGGCAAGGCTGCGAAACCGCGCGCCAAGACCGAGCCCGGCAGCGATTCCGACGGCATGGAGCGCTGCGGTGGCGACGGCAAAGCCGGCCATGTATTCCAACCCGCCGGCATTTTCCGGCACTTCGGTGCCGTGGGCGTGGCCATGGAACAGCGCGAACAGGCCGATGATGGCGATGCCGGCCGAGACCGGCAGATCGACAGCCAGCGCGACCAGCAATCCCAGCGCCACGACGGAGGCCAGGATTCCCGGCTCGACGAAGGGTACGGGCACATGTGCCATGCCGAGCGCGCCACCGACCAGCATGACGCCGACGAAGGCCAGCGGCCAGGCCCAGATCGCCTTGCCGCCCTTGAGTGCAGCCCACAGGCCGACGGCAATCATCACCGTCATGTGGTCGAGACCGGAAAGCGGATGGAGGAAGCCTGATGTGAGGGACGAGGTCGAACCGATGCCGACATGGGCATAGGCGGGTATCGCCGCGGCCAGCAGCAGGATCGCCGAGAGGGTGGTGCGTTTCATCGTTGCGGGGATCATCGATAAGCCTTCTCTACTGGGGATCATGCCGGTCAGGCGGCCTTGCGCGGACCGCAGCCTTCGGCCTTGAGCACGCGCTTGGTCGAGGCGGGATATTTCTTCAGCTTCGCCGCAGAGCGGATCGGGCGGGGTGCAAAATTGCCGCCACAGTTCGGGCAGACGCCACCCAGCACATTTGTGGCGCAATCGGCGCAAAAGGTGCATTCGAAGGTGCAGATCACCACTTCCGTCGCCTCCGGCGGCAGGTCCTTGTCGCAGCATTCGCAGTTGGGGCGCAGCTCAAGCATTATCCTCTCCTCACCTTATCGGCCCTCACCTTATCGGCTCGTGCACGGTCACCAGCTTGGTGCCGTCGGGAAAGGTCGCCTCGACCTGGACGTCGTGGATCATCTCGGCAATGCCGTCCATCACCTGCGCACGGGTCACGACATGGGCGCCGGCCTCCATCAGCTCTGCCACCGGGCGGCCATCGCGGGCACCCTCGACGACGAAGTCGCTGATCAGCGCGATCGCTTCCGGATGATTGAGCTTGACGCCGCGTTCGAGCCGCTTGCGCGCCACAATGGCTGCCATGGCGATGAGCAGCTTGTCCTTTTCCCTCGGCGTCAGGTTCATGCGTTTCCCTAGATGGTATCAACAGCGTGGCGTAATCGGAATCAGAGTGACCATAATTTGGGCAGACCCGCCCGTCCGTTGAGCAATTCGACGAGCGGAACCAGCCGCTTGCGAAGCTGGTAGCCGTCCGCGCCGAACAGCCTCGCAAGAAGCTTGCCAGATTTCCTCACGCTCCAGGCACTGGCGTCACCCTCGCCGCCGATGATCTGCCTGGCCGGGTCGAGCAAGGCCTCCGCGCGCGGCGAAACCATCAGCAGCGTCGCCATGGCGATGGCGCCGCCGGCGACCGCGGATCGGCCAAGAGCAGCCGCGATGCCGGGCCCGATGCGGAAATCCTCGGCATGAACGAGCACGCCCTCCCGGCTGACCCGCCAGCGATCGTGGAAACTGCCTTGGGCAGCGCGTTCCCCCATGGCAAGGCGGCCGAAGACGGTCGCCTCGAGCAAGAGCGCCTCGGCGCCGGCGGCAAGTTCCACATCGAGCCTGCGGGCAAAGGCCGATCGGTCAAAGACTATGGTCTCCTGCGGCAGCCAGGCAATGCGGCCATGTTCGCCGACGCTTAGCTTCACCCGCACCTCCGCACGGCCGGATGCCGCCCGATAGACCTTCTCGCAGGCCTGGGTGGTTATGGTGGCGGAAGCGCCGGCGCCGACTTCGATCTCCCATCCAAGGCGGTCGCCGCCGGTCAGTCCGCCGGCGGTGTTGATCAGCACGGCTTCCAGCGGATCGGCCGAGACGGCCGGCATGCGGATCTTGGCTGAACCATCCTGATAGAGGCGCCGCAGGCGCGTGCGGCCGCCATTCCTGTCGCAGGCAAGCCGTGCCATTCCGGCGACGCGCTGGGCGGCCGGCAGAACCGAAATCTGGCCATGTTCGATCGTGTCCATGGCGCTAACGTTAAGCACTCGCACGGCTTTGTCGATATATAGCTTGTTGCCTGACAGCGTTTCGGTTTCTATAGAGGGAGCCACCTTGGAGCGGTCATGCAGCGCCTGATGGGGTAAAAGGGCGACGACGATCCGAATCCAGGGACAAAAGGGGCGCTGATCAGTTGGCGTCGGGAAACGAAGGTTGGGGAAGAAACCGAATGGCTGATCAGCTGGCAACAGACATCATCTCGAAGATCAAGGCTCACGCCGAGCCCAGCGGCGAAGAAATCACCACCAATACCGAGTTGACTGCACTGGGCATCCATTCGCTGGAACTGACCGAGATCATCTTCGATCTCGAGGAGGAGTACGGCATCGAGATCGAGATGAACACGGTCGATGCCTGGAGCAATCTGAAGAATGTGGGCGACATGGTCGAGGCGGTTCGCGCGCTGATCGCGAAAAAAGCCTGATCGAATGCACAAGCGCGTCGTCATTACCGGCATCGGCGGCATTTGCGGGCTCGGCACCAATGCGTCCGCGATCTGGGGCGAAATGCGCGCCGGCCGCTCGGCCATTGGCCCGATCGTCAATTCGGAACTGCATGACCTGAAGGTCAGGGTCGGCTGCGAGATCAAGGCACTGCCCGAGCATGGCATCGACCGCAAGCAGCTGGTGTCGATGGACCGCTTCAGCCTGCTGGCGACGATCGCCGCACGGGAAGCCGCGCAGCAAGCCGGATTGATGCCGCACGAGACCAATACCTTCCGGATGGGCACCATCGTCGGCGTCGGCGTCTGCGGCTGGGAGGCGATCGAAGAGAGCTATCGTGCCATCCTGCTCGAAGGAAAGAGCCGCGCCGGCATTTTCACCGTGCCGAAGGTGATGCCCGGTGCGGCGGCCGGCCATGTCAGCATGAATCTCGGCCTGCGCGGACCGGTCTTCGGCATAACCTCGGCCTGCTCCTCGTCGAATCACGCCATCGCCTCGGCGGTCGACCAGATCAGGCTCGGCCGCGCCGACGTCATGGTTGCCGGCGGCACCGATGCGCCGCTGGTCTGGGGCATTCTGAAGGGCTGGGAGGCTTTGAGGGTGCTGGCGCCCGACACGTGCCGGCCGTTCTCGGCCGATCGCCAGGGCCTGGTGCTCGGCGAAGGCGCCGGCATGGTGGTGCTGGAAACCTATGAGCACGCCATGGCGCGCGGCGCCGAAATCCTTGCCGAGGTGGCCGGCGCCGGCCTTTCCGGCGATGCGTCCGACATTGTCGCGCCGACCATCGAAGGGCCGGAGGCGGCGATGCGCTTCTGCCTCGTCGATGCCGGGCTCAATCCGGAAGATATCGACTATCTCAACGCGCATGGCACCGGCACCAAGGCCAATGACCAGATCGAGACGGCGGCGATCAAACGCGTCTTTGGCGACTATGCCCACAGGCTTTCCATCTCGTCGACCAAATCGATGCACGCCCACTGTCTTGGCGCGTCGGGCGCGCTGGAACTGATCGCCTGCGTCATGGCGATTCGCGAAGGTATCGTGCCGCCGACAGCCAATTTCCGCGAAGCCGACGCCGATTGCGATCTCGACATCACGCCGAACGTGGCGCGCGAGCGCAAGGTGCGTACAGCGATCAGCAACAGCTTCGCCTTCGGCGGCACCAATGCGGTGCTGGCATTCAAGGCCGTCTGACCGCAAGCACCGTGCCATGATCCCGACAGGCTGAAACTTTTTGTGCGCACACATTGATCGCGCCGGGCGCTGTATTAGCTCTTCTTCGCCATGCCCGTGCCGCCCGGCGCAAATCCCCGCCCAGGAGTTCCGATGACCGACCTGTCCGCCTTTCCGATCGCCACGCGCTGGCCGGCCCGCCATCCCGACCGCGTCCAGCTCTATTCATCTCCGACGCCGAATGGCGTGAAGATTTCGATCGCGCTTGAGGAACTCGGCCTGCCCTACGAGGCGCATTTTGTGGACATCGGCAAAAACGAAAGCTGGACGCCGGAATTCCTGTCGCTGAACCCGAACGGCAAGATACCGGCGATGATCGATCCGAACGGTCCGGGCGGCAAGCCGATCGGCCTGTTCGAATCCGGCGCCATTTTGCTCTATCTCACCGACAAGACCGGCAAGCTCATCCCCGCCGACCCGATACGGCGCTATGAGACGATCCAGTGGGTGTTCTTCCAGATGGCCTCGATCGGGCCGATCTTCGGACAAGTCGGCTTTTTCAACAAATTCGCCGGGCGCGAGATCGCCGACAAGCGGCCGCTGGAGCGCTACCGCGATGAGTCGCGACGACTGATCGGCGTGCTCGAGACCAGGCTGAAGGGCCGCAAATGGATCATGGACGACGATTACACCATCGCCGATATCTCGATGCTGGGCTGGGTGCGCAACCTGATCGGCTTCTATGAGGCGCGGGAACTCGTCGGCTTCGACGATTTTCCCGATGTAGCGGCATGGCTGGAGCGCGGCCTTGCCCGGCCGGCGGTTCAAAGGGGCCTCAACATCCCGGCCCGGGCCTGAGTAAACCGGCCGCAGCCGCCTATTTTGCCTTGGCCCTGGTTTTGGAGCCACCCTTGCCCATGACGGAAGCGGCCAGGGAGGCTGCGCCCCTGGCAGTGGCGACAACGGCGCCGGCGGCAACATTGGCTGTCGTCTTGACCGTGCGCATGGCGCTGCCCGCAACGGAGCCGCCGCTGGTTGCCGGCTTTTTAGGCTTGGCAGGTCTTGGGGCGGATTTTGCAGCTGCCTTGGCCGGCGGCATGACCTTCTTCGGCGCTGCCTTGCCGAAAGCCGGCTTCGCGTCCTTGGAGCGCGCGGCGATTGCCGGACCGGCGCCTGTCTTCGACTGGACTGATTTGGACTGGGCTGCCTTGCCCTTGGCGGGCGCGGGCTTTCTTGCCTTGGTTGCCATCGGACGGTTCCCTCGTGGCGGCACAATTGCCGTGTCAACCATAACGGCCTGAAAGTCTTAAGGTTCCGGCCCGCGCCTTCTGCGAATTAGGCGTGATCGCCGATCACCAGATCGGCTTGCCGGCGGCGGGCAAGCACGCGGTCGATGTTCGGCATGTCGTTGGAAGCGATCCAGGCGCGGGCATCCTCATCGGAGCGGCCATGACCGTGCCATCGCTCGAGCAGCCGGCGCTCGAGCTCGGCGCGTGGTACATCGACGAAGATCGAGAAGTCGAACAAAGGCGCCAGCCGTGGCCAGGGTTCCTCGTCAAGCAAGAGATAGTTGCCTTCGACCAGGATGAATTTGGTCCCGGTGGCGACGATCGAGGCGGCGGCGCGCGACAGTTCCATGCTGCGATCGAACACGGGAATCGCGATATCCGGCTCGCCGGCGCGGATGCGCTTCAGCAGCGTCTCGAAGCCGGCAAAGTCAAAGGTTTCAGGTGCCCCCTTGCGCGCACGCAGGCCGCGCCGCTCGAGCACGATGTCGTCGTAGTGGAAGCCGTCCATCGGCACGACTTCCGAGGCACCCTCGGGCAGCAGATCATGCAGGCTGGCCGACAATGTCGATTTGCCGGCGCCCGGAGGGCCGGCGATGGCGACAATGAAGCGGCTCGCCTTGCCGGCGCGCTTGAAGATGGTGGCCGCAAGATGGGCGATCTCGGACATGGCATTCCCAGCGATGTTTCGTCACTATCTTGGCAACAGTCGACGGAAATTTCAAACCCCGGTTTCGGGCATGAGTTCGGCTCCGTTATGCGGCGTTGCGCAATCAGGCAGGAACCGACCGGCCGATCCGCAGGAAATCGCTGTCGAAAGCAACGTCCCGCATCGTGCTTTCGGCAGCCAGGACGTGCATCATTCCATGTCCGGTCACGATATCGCGCGGCGGCTCGCCGTTGTTCTGCGACCCTTCCCGGGACTGCGGCAAGGCGCCGATGACATGGCGGAAGGAGAGGCTGCGGCCCTCGGCAAGGGCAAAGGCGGTCGCCACGCCTTCCCGCTTCAGCCAGTTGTCGCCAAGCGACGCGGCATGGCCGAGCGCCGTGCGCCCATCCTCGATGCCGAGCACGCCGCGATGGCGGCCGCTCCACGGCGCGTAATCGCGCCCGCCATTGCTGATCCACAGCATGGTGACCGGCAGTTCGGCCGGGTTCTTCAGCACCAGCACCAGATCCTGCTCGGCGTGCCGCGCCAGAGCGGTCCAGCCCAGCCCGCCATGGTCGGCCTCGACCAAAGTGAGAAAGTCCTCGCGCTCGAGGTCCATGCGGTAGTCGCCGAGATCGAGCGTGCCGCCATCGGCGGCAGGAAACCGCGTCAGGTCGGCTGAACGGGCGGGATAGGCCAGGCGGAAGCGGCCGCGCGCCGGATCGGGCTCCAGCGGATCGTCCGGCGTTGCCGCAAACCGCTTCGGCGAAAAGGCGAGCCTGCCGCCATTCCTCATTGCCGTCATCGGATGATGGGCGACGGAAATCGCTCCCGAACCGCCGGAAAAGACGTGCTCCTGGTAGAGAAATGGATGGCCGTCATGCAAGGTCAGGATCTTGTCGACCGCAGCGCCCATGACCTTGCGGCGCAGCCGAAAGGTGGCCCGCCAGCCATCGCCCGTCGCCTCGGAGGCAACAACATCCCAGGGGCTGTTCGCCGTCCAGCCATGCAAGGGCGCTGCCTCGACATCGCTGCGCGAAAACGGCGCGCAGAGGAAATCGCCGGACAGATGCATGGTGCCCTCGGGCAGGTCTTGCGGCAGCGTCTCGCGCGGCTCGTCGATCCAGGGGGCGCGATGCAGCGGCTTCAGCCGGCGGCCGTCTATATCTACCGCCATGTCGGAGAGATGGCCGACCGCAAGATCGACCGACACCGAAATACCCTTTGCCTCGATCGTGACAATGTCCATGCGCACCTGCCGATTCTGTCGCGCCAGCAAAACCCGCTCAGCGCCTGTTATGCAAGCGCGGCCGCAGGCGATTCCCATCAGACAACCGCGGTTCTGTCAGGAAACAGTCGATTCCCGGCGGCGTATGCTCGACGGCCATCTCGTCTGCGCTGCCTGTGGACGGGCGGCAATCCCGGGCGGGACCGATATTAACCAAATGGACGCGGCAAGCAGGTTAGGCTAGGTTTCGTCCGTCTCAGCAACAGCTATGCTTTCAGAATAGACCATTTTGTTCAAACCGCGTCTCTTTCCGCTTATCCTCAGATTTGTCGCGGCGTTCGCACTGCTGGCGTTCGGCGCTGCCTGCACGACGACACCGCCCGAGACCATACTGGCGGTGCCGGCGGCGCCACAAAAATATGCTGCAATCGTCGTCGACGCCAGAACCGGCCAGACGCTGTTCGAGGTGAATTCGACGGCGCCGCGCTACCCGGCGTCGCTGACCAAGATGATGACGCTCTACCTGCTCTTCGAGGCGCTGGATTCAGGCCGCGTCAGCAAAGAGACGCAGATCCCGGTCTCGGACAATGCCGCCAGGCAGCCGCCGACCAAGCTGCGCTTCAGGCGCGGCGAGACGATCGATGTCGATTCGGCGATCCGGGCGATCGTCGTCAAATCGGCGAACGACGTGGCGGTCGCGGTCGCCGAATATCTCGGCGGCAGCGAAGACGCATTCGCCGGCGCAATGACGGCTAAAGCCCGCCAGCTCGGCATGCGCAACACCGTCTTCCACAACGCTTCGGGCCTGCCGGACGGCGACCAGCACACCACGGCGCGCGACATGGCGGTGCTCGGTATGGCGCTCCGCGCCCGCTTCCCGCAGCAGTTCCACTATTTCTCCGAAAGCGACTTCATGTTCCGCGGCCGGCTGGTGCGCGGCCATAACGACATGCTCGGCCGCGTGCGCGGCGTCAACGGCATCAAGACCGGCTATATCAGGGCCTCCGGCTTCAACATCGTCACCTCCTACGAGGCCGACGGACGCCGGCTCATCATCGTGGTGATGGGCGCCGACAGCGCACGCCAGCGCAACGACCATGTCGAGGCACTGATCCAGCGGAGTCTCTCGCCGATGGCGGCGGATACGAAAACGAGGCTGATGTACGCCGGGCAGCAGCAGACCGCTTCGCCACCCCCCGGTTTGCCGCCACCTGGTTTGCCGGGTCCATAGACAATCGGAGAAGAGCTGGAAGCGCGGCACCCACGGAAAGCTCGGCTATTTGATCTCGCGGCAATGGACGCGGTTGGCAGAGATGCAACTGGATGCGATGCACGAGCTGGCGGGGGCGAAGAAACCGAAGCGGGCGGGACGGAGACGGGTGGCGAAAGGTGACGCGGCCGGGTGGGGTCGCGCTATGCCCTAAGGAAGCCATCCCAATTGACCGTTGAAGCCCGCCTCCGCTTCCGCTAAGAAGCCATGGCTTGCCGGTTTACCGGCTGGTTCGTTTTCCGGATCGCCGATCCTGAAAGCACCCGTAGCTCAGCTGGATAGAGCGCTGCCCTCCGAAGGCAGAGGTCACAGGTTCGAATCCTGTCGGGTGCGCCAAACTCCGCAGATTGCCCTCTATTGCCGCCGATAACCTCCGAAACTGCGCCTACGGTAAGAGCGGTGAACAACCGCCGGACGGAAAGACATACAAATGGCGGTGTTTGGCGGCAGAAGAGTTCGAATCGCTTCCGGTCGAACGGTCTTTTTTACCCGCCGCATGCACCGGTATGGGTTTTGAGTGGCTTCTATGCGCCATCTATTTTGCCGATGGGGGGTAGCGGTTACTCCGCCGGTCAGCCCGCTGCCAATGATAATATTCGCGTTGATGTCAATGGAGCATTCAAAATTCATGCAAGTCCCAGGCTATCCCCCGCGTGATCGCTGCCACCGTGCGCGGCGATGAACATGGCGACGGCAGACCGACAATAAGATTCGATTTCGTTGTCGTCCTCTGCTCTCGCCTCATCGAAACGTGCGATAATTAGGAGATCGGATCCTTTGAACAGCGCCGCAAACAAGCGGGCTGACCGGAGAGGATCGGGCACGTTCAGAAGCGCCTTCGTGTGCAACTGACGCAACAGGGCCTCGATTTGGGCGATGACATGGGCGGGGCCGGCTTCGTAATGGAGCTTGCTTAGCGACTTTTGGTTCGTCTTGTCGGCCATGACCATGGCTTCGACACTGCGGACGTCTGATCTCAACAGCGTGCGAAGCAGTGATAATCCCACCGCCATGAGCTGATCTTTGACCGAACCGTCGACGCCTTCAACAAGGGCCTGTGGTGCAAACAACTGATGGCAGCCGGCCGCGATGGCCGCGCTGAACAGCGCCTCCTTATTCTCGAAGTGCCGATAGATGCTGAGCTTGGATATCTTCGCTCGCTGGGCAACCTTGTCCAATGTCGTCGCTTGAAAACCCAGTTCTGCGAAAAGTTCGCCCGCGGTGTCGACGATCGTTTGGCCAAGCGCCTCGTTGGCGGGCCGGCCGCGCCGGCCCTGTCTGTTTTCGGTCACGACAATTCCAGTCCTTGACAGTATCGTAATTCTCGTATTACGATACCATGCAGTATCCGAAATGTGCAAGCGCATTTGTCGGACGATCGACGGCCTGAAATACGAGAGATCCATGCAACGACGAACCCTGCTGAAGCTGGCCGCGGCGCTTTCCGCCATCGGCATCGCCCGCGCCCCGGCCACCGCCAAGTCCGGCCCATCCTCTTACATCCACAACAAGGAGCCTATCACCATGGATGACGTCATCATCATCGGCGGCAGCTTTGCCGGCCTCGCAGCTGCGCTTCAGCTCGGCCGCGCCCGCCGCAAGGTCACCGTTCTCGATACCGGCCTGCCGCGCAACCGCTTCGCCGGCCGCTCGCACGGTGTGCTCGGCCACGATGACAAGCCACCATCGGCCATCCTGACCGAGGCGCGGCAGCAACTCGCGCGCTATCCTGCGATCAAAATGGTCAATGCCCGCGCCGACAACATCTCCGGTACCATCGACAATTTCTCCGTCCTCACTGGCGACGGCGAAACCCTAAGTGCGCGCCGCGTGATCCTGAGCTACGGCGTTGTTGACCAGATGCCTGATGTTCCGGGCTATGCTGAAAACTGGGGCACATCCGTCATCCCGTGCCCCTATTGCGACGGCTTCGAAGTTGCTGACCAGCATTGGGGCCTCGTCTGGTCTGGCCCGCAGTCGATGAATCAGGTCAGGCTGTTTCACGATTGGACCGACAGGTTGACTGTCTTCGGCAATGGTCACGACATCACCCCCGACATACGGGCCGATCTGGCGGGCCGCCAGGTACCTCTCGTTGATGGCCGGATCACCGGGATCGCCCGTCACGGGGATCACAATGCCACTATCAAGCTCGATACCGGCCCCGATGTCGCGGTCGACATCCTGTTCGCGCATCCGCGTACCAAGCCGTCCGCAAGCCTTCATGACTCATTGGGCCTCGCCACGGTCAATACGCCAACCGGCATCGCCCTCAAGACCGACGAGCGCCGCGAAACCAGCATGCCAGGCATCTACGCCGCCGGTGACCTTGCCAACCCCGGCATCCCCTCGGTCACCACGGCAACATGGCAAGGCGCGATGGCGGGTATCTTCGCTCAGCAGTCGATGCTCGCTTGAGTGCAAGCAGCATCGATCACCCCAGCTCAATTTCACAATAGACAGGAGCGCCACCATGGCTGCCATAAAACCATTCAAACCTCTAGACGAGAAATTTCCGTTTGACCGCCAACTCGGTATCGCGGCCGCGCCTCTCGTACTCATCAACCTTTTTACGGTCGTCGATCCCGCCGACGAAGCGGGTTTCCTGGACGCTTTCAAGGCGGCTGCCGAGATCATAACGAAGCAACCGGGCTTCATTTCCATGCAACTACATCGAGCGATCGGCGATAGCCCGACTTACCTGAACTATGTGGTGTGGGAATCCACCGAGGCGGTCCGCGCCGCCTTCACTGATCCCGAGTTCCTCGCGAAACTTCCAGCATATCCTTCATCCGTCGTGGCCAGCCCGCACCTGTTCCAGAAGGTCGCCGTCCCCGGCTTCTGCACGGCCTGACTCCGGAAATATGGCAAGGCGCGACGGCGGGAATCTTCGCCAGCAGTCGATGCTGGTTTGAGAGCATATATTGGAGATGAGCATGGCCGTCGAACCGGACAGCGCGGCTGTGCGCTTCCCTCCGCCCGTCATCTATCTGGGAGCGCTGCTTTTGGGGCTGGCGGCGGAGCGGTTCGTCACCCTGCGCTCTTTCGGCATCGACTGGCGGTTGCTGGTCGCGACGGGCGCGCTGCTGTTCGTTGCCGGCGCGGCGGTGATGCTTGCGGCGGCGGGGCTGTTCCGGCGGTTGGGCACCAACGTTCGGCCGTCGCAGCCAACGACCCTCATCGCAACGACCGGTCCCTATCGGTGGACCCGCAATCCCATGTATCTCGGCATGGCGCTTATCTATGCCGGCCTTGCGATCGGGTTCGACGGGCCGATCGCCTTCGCCTTGCTCCCGTTGGTGCTGATCGCGATCCAGACGCAGGTGATCGTCCGCGAGGAGCGCTATCTCGAAGCGAAGTTCGGCGACGACTACCGCCGCTACAAGGCCGAGGTTCGCCGATGGCTCTGACTATTCCGCCGCCTGCGGGGCCGCTTGATAAATCAGCACCGGCTTCCTTGCCGCGAGCTATCATATTCTGAGGGTCGCGGGCCAGTGTCACGGAAAGCCGACTGGCCGGCTAAACATATCCATACCACTTTCAGATGGTATCGCCCGCCGATACTCATTCCTACAACCTGCGCCAGGTCACGCTCGGCCGTCCTCCATAGTCGCAAACCAGCATGTGAGGCGGGACAGATCTCCTCTATCTGCTCCGAGAAGGGCCTTAGAGTGCTATAGCGTAGACATAGTTCTCATCATCACCCGGTGCGGTGCGCCAATTTCTCTTTGTTTACCAAATAGTTAGCTATGCACTTTGCCCACTTGATATCTTCAAGTGATGACTGGCGTAAGCGCTGAGGATCTGGTTCAGGCAAAGCCACGTCGCCAAATCCGGCAGATTTCGAGTAAATAGTGTGAGAACGCCCGTTGTCGGCGGCCGCACTTCCGAAATGAAGGTTGAGCGTTGCTCACGAGGGCAGCGCTCAACCTGCGGCCGTATAACGTCCAGCCGAGGCTCGACGTTGGGCAAGCTTCAAAGTCTGGCGCCAAAACCACAAAGCCAAATTGGTTCGCGGCATATTTGCGTGATCGTCAGGTTGAGCTGACCGGCTCGCGGCTGCGCGTGAAGACCACCGCTACCGCCGCTACGAGTAGAATGCATCCCAGCACGAGAAACGTGTCCGAAAAGGCCATGACCAGGGATTGCTGCTCGACCAGCGTGCCCAGGAGAACCTCGGCCTGATGACGGGCAAGGGCTGGGTCACCGGTTCCCTGCTGCAGGAACCTGTGTTGCGCTTCCGCGAGGAATTGCTCGACGTTGGCGTCATAGGCCGTGACTGACTGTCCAACGATGTTGGAATGGAATTGTTCGCGCTTGGTGATGACTGTGGCGAGCGCCGCCGTGCCGACCGCGCCTCCCAGGTTGCGCATCATGTTGAATACGCCTGACGCCGCGCCCGACATCTCCTTCGGAATGCCTATGAGGGCGATGCCCGCAAGCGGCGCCAGCACAACCGCCTGACCAAGCGCGCGAACGATGTTGGACGACATGAACTGGTCGGCCCCGCTGTCTGCGCTAAGATGAATGTTCATGAAGCAACTGGCGGCGAAGACCAACAGGCCGGCAACGACGATGGCGCGCGCGTCGAAGTGCTTCTGCAGCAAGGGCACGAACGGTATGATCAGGAGCTGCGGCAGGCCTACCCATGCCAGCACCAGGCCAACCTGCTCGGCATTGTAGCCCTGAATCTCCTGCAGATAGGCCGGCAGCACATAGACCGAACCGTACAGCGCGACCCCTACAGCGATATTGGCCAGCGTGCCGAGCGCGAAGTTGCGATGGCCGAGAAGCCTGAGGTGAACCGCCGGGTTGTGGCTCCTGAGCTCGATTGCGACGAAAATTGCGAGTGCGACACCCGCGATGATGGAAAGGCGCACGATAAGCGGCGAGCCGAACCAGTCGTCGGTGTTGCCCTCGTCAAGGACCGTCTGGAGGCAGGCAAGGCCGATCGCCATGAAGGCAATGCCCCACCAGTCGCCATGTCTAAGCAAACCGAGATTCATGCTCTGCCGTTCGAGCGTCGGATAGAGCAGCGTCAGCATCACGGCGCCCGGGACCAGATTGACCAGAAAGATGTACTGCCATCCGTAGTTCTCCGTCAGATAGCCGCCGATCGTGGGGCCGATGGAGGGTCCGAAGGTCGCGGTCATCGCGAAGACAGCGAGCCCCGCCGGCTGCTGGCGCCTGGGCAATGTGGTCAGCACGCGTGCAAACGCCAGAGGGATGAACACGCCGCCCCAGAAGCCCTGCATGCCGCGCAGCACGATCATCTCGGGAAGACTGGTCGCGAAGGCGCAGGCGACAGAAAAGAGAAGGAACAGCCAGACGCTCGTAAGCAGGAAGCGGCGCACGGTGAAGACGCGGCTGAAATAGTCTGTCAGCGGGATCATGATGATCTCGCCGATCAGGTAAGCGGTGGAAATCCACGTCCCGTTGTCGGCGCCCGTTCCGATGCCGCCTTCGATCTCCGGCAGCGAAGAGTTGGTGATCTGGATGTCGAGGACGGCGATCAGCGCGCCGAGCATGCATCCGAAGACGGATACCCATTCCCGGAAGCTGGCGTTCCGTTGCTCCGGCGGCGCGCTGGACTGTTCGGAGCCGGACATGAAACCTGCGCCCTTACTTGGCCGAAGGAGAGTGGCCGACTTCGATGGTGGTGGTTACGGACATGCCCGGCAGCAGTCGTCTCGCCAGAGGATCCGTCCGATCGATGGCGATCTTGACCGGTATGCGCTGGACTATCTTGGTGAAGTTGCCCGTTGCGTTGTCAGGCGGCAGCAGCGAGAATTCCTGTCCGCTCGCCGGTGCGATGCTTTCGACGGTGCCTCGCACGGGAGTGCCCGCGAAAGTGTCGACATCGATCCGAACGGGCTGGCCGGGCTCGACATCGGCGAGCTGAGTTTCCTTGTAGTTGGCGACGACATACGTATTTGCCAACGGCACGACCGCGAGCAGTTGCGTGCCGGGCTGGACGTAGAGGCCGACTCTCAGCTGGCGCATGCCGACCGCGCCGTCGACCGGCGCCCGCAACACCGTATAGCCAAGGTTCAATTCAGCCTGCGTCTGCGCGGCCTTGTTGTGCTGCAGCGTGGCTCTGGCGCCTGCGAGCTGAGCATTGAGGGTGCCGACCTGCGCCTGCGCGGCATCGAGCGCTGCCTTGTCCTTGGCGACCATCGCCGAGGCCACCGCGATCTGGGAGGCCGCCTGCTCGGCATTCTGGACCGAGCCGTAGCCCGTGCCGGCGAGCGTGCCGAAACGCTTGTTGTTCTGCTGGGCATAGGTCTCGGCCGCCCGGTCGGCATCGAGGGTGGCGGTCGCCTCCTCGATCAGGGCCTGCTGCTCCCCCAGTTGCGCCTGGATGCTCTCGACGGCAGCCTCGGCTCCGGCAACGTCGGCCTTGGCCTGGTCGACGGCCGCCTGATAGTCGCGAGGATCAATCGTGGCCAGGATATCGCCAACCTTGACATGCTGGTTGTCGGAAACAACAACGCTAGCAAGATATCCTGCCACCTGCGGCGCGATGGCGACGATGTCGGCCTGAACATAGGCGTCGTCTGTCGTTTCCTCGAAGCTCCAGACCGTCCAGTATTCCCAGCCGAGCCATGCCCCAACGCCAAGTGCCGCGACCCCGGCGGCGGCGAACAACACGCGACGCACGGGCGACATGCCTGGTCTTTCCGATGGCAAAGTGACCGGACGCGAAGCGTCCGCTTTCAAGCTTGCGGGATGGATCACGACATTCATGGATATCTCCGTGGGTTCGTTGCCCGACAGTTCCTCTCCTGGGCAATCTTCAAGCTCGCCTGCGGGCGCGCTAGAATTTCAAGGAACCGGATCAATTGGGTTGCAGCGCGCCACCAGCAACGGGTCGATTTCGGTGAAGGGAAAGGCCGGCAGGTCGTCTTCCCGTATCCCGAGAGCGGCGGCGACGACGCCGCCGGGGAACATGTCGATCAGCGATCTGTAGCC
The DNA here is from genome assembly GCF_002529485.1 of Mesorhizobium sanjuanii. Classification (NCBI taxonomy): domain Bacteria; kingdom Pseudomonadati; phylum Pseudomonadota; class Alphaproteobacteria; order Hyphomicrobiales; family Phyllobacteriaceae; genus Mesorhizobium; species Mesorhizobium sanjuanii. Next base: position 57,265 of record NZ_NWQG01000010.1, on the reverse strand, counting down.
GACGTCGCCTGGCGAGGCCTGGTCGAAGAAGATGAGGAGGTGGACCGTCTCCTCGCCGACATTCTCGATGTGATGAGGGTACGCACGCGGGATGAAATAGGTGTCGCCCGGCCCGATGATGTAGGTGTCGGTGCTTCCGTCGGGATCGAGGATAGTCATGCGAGCCATGCCTGCGGCGACGAATCCCATCTCGGCCGTTTCCGGGTGCCAATGGGGTTCGCGCATCCCTTCGCGGGTGATGGTGACCGAATACATCGCGATGTCGCGCAGGACGGGCCACAGCGGCGCACGCGCGGTGCGCGCCGTGCCGGCCGGAAAATCGATCTGCGGTGGCATCGCCTCGATGCTGTATTTGTAGGGGTTCACGTGGCGGGCCTGGGCCTCGACCTTGGTGGTGCGGGGAATGCTCAGTATCTCGCTGCCGCGGGCCAAGCGGTCGAAGCCGGCAAATGCCGCGGCAGGGAGGTCGTACGTGTTTCCAAGCACCGCATCCGACATCGCCCCGAAGGCGGATTTCATTCCAAAGTCCTCGGGTTTCTCATGTGAAAACGCCAGAACGAATTCCGCGGCGGCGTCGCCTATGTTTTCGATGGCATGCATGGCGCCGGATTGAACAAAGAACATCTCGCCGGCGGCGACTGTGAAGCTTTCGCGCTGGGCATGATTGCCGGCGATTGTGACCAGGGCCTCGCCGCGCACACAATACCCGAGTTCATGGGCGTTGGCGTGCCAGTGCGGCTCGCGTACGCCGTGTACTTCTAGAAGCAGGCGCCGGATGGAAAGCCGACGCAGGATCGGCAGATCGCTGGAATCCACGCAGCTGACCGAGCCTTCCTGATTTTCAAAACGCGGCGTCAGGCGCGCCAGAGATGCGACGTGGCGGGATTTCCGCTCGGAGATGCTCATGGTCGTTTCCCCAATCCCCGTGTTGCTGCCTTGATGGACGCGGCGGTTCGGTTTCGATGTGGTCGATGGTCATGGACTGCCGCGGATGACGTTGGTTGTGCGGGGCGGGTGCGGACGCTCGCACCCGCCCCGCACGCGGCTCAGCTCTTGATGAAGGCGAGCATATCGGGATTCATGACATCGGCGTGGATCGTAAAGGCGCCGTGCGGGTAGCCGGGGTAAAGCTTCAGTGTGCTTCCCTTGATCAGCTTATGCTGGAGCACCGAAGCGTCCTTGTAGGGCACGACCTGGTCGTCCTCGCCCTGCAGGATGAGGGTCGGCACGGTGATTGCCTTCAGATCGTCTGTCTGGTCGGTTTCCGAGAAGGCTTTGATGCCTTCGTAGTGCGCCAGCGCGCCTCCCATCATGCCCTGACGCCACCAGTTGTCGATGATGCCCTGGGAGATCTTGGCGCCCGGGCGATTGAAGCCATAAAACGGGCCGGAGGCGACATCGATATAGAACTGCGCCCGGTTGGCGGCGAGAGCCTTGCGAAAGCCGTCGAAGACCTCGATTGGCGTGCCGCCGGGGTTCTGCTCGGTTTTCAGCATGAGCGGGGGAACCGAACTGATCAGCACCGCCTTGGCTACGCGGCCCTGCGGCTGACCATAGCGTGCGACGTAGCGAGCAACCTCGCCTCCGCCGGTCGAGTGGCCGATATGGATAGCGTTCCTGAGATCGAGATGCTCGACGACGGCCGAAGCATCGGCCGCATATTGATCCATCGTATTGCCGGTATCCACCTGCGTGGAGCGGCCATGACCGCGCCGGTCGTGGGCAACGACACGATAGCCGTTGGCCAGGAAGAAGAGCATCTGGTTGTCCCAGTCGTCCGCCGACAGCGGCCAGCCGTGATGAAAGTGAATGGGCTGGGCGTCCTTTGGACCCCAATCCTTGTAGAAGATTTCAGTGCCGTCCTCGGTCTTGATGAAGTCGCTGCTCATGACATGCTCTCCTATCGAAAGGTCATCGGGGTTCTACGCGTCTGATTGATTGAGGGGTTTCGACAGCTTCGCGCCAAACAAGGCCAAGGCGTTTTCGTGATAGATTCTCTCCGCAACTTCATTGGAGAGGCCCGACTGACGAACATAGTCCACTGCAAGCTGGTACAGGCTGTCCTGCCAATAGGGCGTGTCGGTCCCGAGCAGAAGGCGGTCGCTCCCGTATGTCTCGCATGCGCACCGAAGCGCCGCGGGATGGGCGTTTACGGTGTCGTACCAGAAGCGCTTCGCTTCCGTGCTCGGCAACACCGGGCCCTGCATGAAGACGGGCGCCTGGATGTCAATGCGCTTCATCAGGAATGGGAGACATCCGCCCAGGTGCGACGAAATGAACTTTATTCCGGGAAAACGCTCGGGCACGCGCGCCTGTATCAGCTGGAGGGTGCACACCGTGTCCTCGAACGGGGAGCCGATCGGTCCGTCGAGATGTGAGTTCGTGACGATGCTGGAGGCGAGGCTCACGCCGGAAGGGTGGATAAACACGACGGCCTCGCGGCGATCGAGTTCGGAGAACAGGCCATCGAACTGGGCGTCAGCCAACGGCCTACCCAAGATGGTTGTTGAGACCGTAATGCCGACCATCCCCAGTTTGTCGAAGCAGCGTCTCATTTCGGCGATCGCGGCGTCGATATGTGGCAGCGGCAAAGAGGCGAAAGCGGCAAAGCGGCCTCCACCTTGTCGCACGACGTCCGCAAGAATGTCGTTGGCGAGGCGCGCCGCGCTCACCCCTTGATCCGCGTTGGAAAAATAAGGATCCTGAGGCGAAACGGAGAGGACCTGAACGTCAACGCCCGCCTTGTTCATCATCGCCAGACGTCGGTCGAGGTCATCGGGCGTCTGGTCGGCGTGGCGACCGCGCGCGATCGCGGTACCGACGCCTGAGCCGCCGAAGCTGTCCAGCAAATCCAGGTACGCGACGGGATACAAATGAGCGTGAACATCGATCTTCATTTTCGGGTTCGTCCTCTCGGGTTCCAGTGCTCGTCCACTCCCGACCCGACTTGGGTCCGAGACGTCCGCGGCTCCACGCATGCAATCTTTGCGTCCGGCTCCCGCAACGCGAGTTAAGAGTTGCAAATATCTGTCAACTGGCCGCCCGTCGGTCGAACCGCCGTCATGTCATCGCAGCCGGCGCTTTGCTGGCAGTCACGGCCGCAGTCCCGAGAGTGGCATTCGCGCAGATCCCCAAATGCCGGACAGTGCTCCGACCTCTCGTAGAGGGGACTGATTGCGTGATGAGACAGTCCGAGAACGGAATGCCAGGTCTTCAGGGCGTGCGCCGATCACGCGGGTTGTCGGACCTCTAGATCATGTCCTCGATGCGGATCGGCAGCTTGCGCAGGCGCCGGCCGGTGGCGTGAAACACGGCGTTGGCGATCGCCGGCGCCACACCGCAGAGTGACACCTCGCCAAGGCTCTTGACGCCGCTGGCCAAGAGAGAGTCGGGCTCGTCGATGAAGTCCACGTCGATCCGGCCTATGTCGGCGTTGACGGGGACCGCATATTCGGCAAGGTCTGCGTTCAAGAACCCGCCGTAGCGCGGATCGGTTTCGCTTGCCTCCCGCAACGCCGCGCCGATGCCCCATACGACGCCGCTGCGCATCTGGCTCGCCGCAGTCCGCGGGCTGATTACACGACCGCAGTCCGCCACGCTGACCACGCGGGGTATGCGAATGCGTTTGAGGTGGGGCTCCACTCGTACCTCAACGAAATGTGAGATGAAGCTGAAGGTGACGCGATCCTCGAACACCGGCCCGGCCCGCAGCATCTTGCCAGAACGGATCAGGGCGAACACCTCATCAGACTGGCCTGGCGCCTTCACCATCGTCTCTACCTCGAGCGATGCCCGGCCGATGGCCTTGAGAATCTCCGCGGGGGTCCGGCCTTTGATGGTTCCTTCTGGTACAAGCTTGGCCAACGCCTCCAGCATCGCGTCTGCAGCGGTTTCAGCGGCGAGGGTGGCGGAGGCAGCACCCCAGGAGCCCGCAGTCGGTTGTTGGGGCGCTGCCCGCGTGTCCCCGATGAGCACGGTGATCTCGCCTGGCGACACTCCCAGTCTGCGGCCCGTAGCCGCCGCGATCACGGTTCGAATGCCCTGTCCCATCTCATGGGCGCCGAGGGCGATCTCGACGCTGCCATTGTGGCTGACGCGTAGGTTTACGATGCTTGCGATCATCATGCCTGGATAGGCGCCGAGCGCGGCACCCCAGCCGACAAACGCTCCGTCGGCGGCGCGCATGGATTGCGGCTCGGCGCTTCGTGCGTACCAGCCGAAGCGCTCGGCACCCCGCGTGAGGCAGGCGGCGGCGTGGTGGGAGGAGAAAGGAAGCCGGGTGATCGGATCGATGGCGGTATCGTTGGCGAGGCGCAGGTCGACGGGATCCATTTTGATCGCGTAGGCTAGTTCGTCGATAGCTGTTTCCATGGCAAAGCAGGCCGGGTGTTCAAACGGAGCACGCATGAAGCCCGGCGTCTGCGTGTCCGTGCGCACGAGGCGGTGGCGGCCGCGAAAAGCGCCCCAGCCATACAGGCGAGCGCTGGTTGCCGCATACTCACCGGGAAAGAAATCGTGGCGCGATGTCTGAGCGTCCGACTCATGGATGCCGGCGAGCAGGGTGCCTGAACTGTCCGCCCCGATCCGGATGCGATGCCGGCTGGCGGGGCGGAAGCTCGCACCCTGGAAAAGCTGGGTTCGAGGAACGACCAGCTTCACGGGGGCACCGGCGCGCCGAGCAGCCACGGCGGCGAGCGCCGTCTGCATCTGCAATGAGTTTTTTTGGCCGAAGGCACCACCCACGAAAGGCGAAATCACCTCCACTTGCGCGGCCGGGATCGAAAGCACTTGCGCAACGCCGTGGCGGACGCTGCCACTGTTCTGCGTTCCTTCGTGGATGATCAGCCTATCGCCCTCCCACTCGGCTACCGTGGCGACAAGCTCGATGGGATTCTGATGTTGGGTCGGGCAAGAAAACTCAATGTCGATCTTGACGGGGGCCGCCGCGAACGCCGCGTCGGCGTCGCCGGCCAGCGGTTCATGAAGGAACGGAGCGAGAGGGGTATCGGCCTGGTCGAGGATTTCCGCACCAGGCGTACCGATCGTCGGGCAAAACGGCTCCTCGGCGTATGTGGCTTGGATCAGCGCGGCCGCTTCGGTCGCCGCCTCGAATGTATCGGCGACCACTATGGCGATGGGTTGGCCACGATAGGCTATTTCCGGCGAACGCAACGGCTGGAAATTCTGGAAGCCGTAGCCTCCAAGAAGGAAACCGGGAAGCTGGAGTTCGCCCAGATCCTCATGCGTGAGGGTCAGGCGCACGCCAGCTGCGCCGCGCGCCTTCTGCGTATCGATGTTCAAGACGCGCCCTCTTGGGATGGTTGAGACCGCCAGCGCGGCATGCAGCAGGTCTGGCCGTGTGCGGTCAGTCGCGAAGATCGGCGCGCCGCGAACCTTGTCGCGCGCGTCGATACGGAGAATATCGGGGAAGGAAATTTCGGTCATGGTGTCAGGCCCTCTGTCGTGCGATCGTCAGAGCGTCGACGACGGTGCGGACGCCTAGTTCGATCCGGAAGCCGTTGAAGCGGCCCGGTGTCGCGCCCTCGAGCGCCGCTTCGCCCGCCGCGCGTGCTGCGTCCTCGTCGAACCGGCGCCCGATGAGCAGACGTTCGGCTGCGCGAACACGCCAGGGTCGCGTTGCAAGTCCGCCCAGGGCAATGCGGGCGTCGCGGACGACTTCGCCGTCCATGACGAGCGCGACCGCGGCCGAGGCGAGTGCGAAAGCATAGGACTCGCGATCCCGCACCTTGAGATAGGTGGAACCCCGGCCGAGCGGCGTGGCCGGAACACGTATCCGAACGATGATCTCGTCAGGCGCAAGCGTCGTCTCGATATGTGGTGTATCGCCCGGCTCGCGGTGGAGTTCCTCGACCGGAATTGACCGTGCGCCTTGGGAACCAACCACGTCGACCTCAGCGTCGAAGGCGACGAGTGCCGCGGCCAAGTCGCCGGGATATACCGCGCTGCAGGCTCCGCTTGCGCCGAGAAGGGCCTGCCCGCGGTCGAGCCCTTCGATCGCCGCGCAGCCGCTGTCTGGGTGGCGCTTGTTGCAAGCGTAGGGCTCGCCACCGCGAAAGTAGGGACACCGCGTTCGCTGCAACAGATTACCGCCGAGGCTTGCCATATTGCGCAGTTGCTGGGATGCCGCCCGCCAAAGCGATTCCGAGATGGCGGGATAGTCCCGCACGAGTCGGGGATCGGCCGCAACGTCGCTCATCCGCGCGAGCGCTCCGAACACCAGTTCGCGATCTCCCGAAGTGTCGAAATAACTCAGCTCGCTCAGATGGTTGATATCGACGATTTGCTCGGGTCGTTCGATGCGCAGCTTCATGAGGTCATAGAGCGTCGTTCCGCCCGCGAGCAGCTTCGCGCCGCCGCCGAGGGCTTGCAGGGCATCGCCGAGATCGACCGCACGGATATAGTCGAATTGCTGCATAGCTCACCCCTGCATCTTGACTGCAGCGTCCTCGATCGCCGCGACGATCCCGACGTAGGCGCCGCAGCGGCAGAGGTTGCCGCTCATGTATTCGCGAATGTCGTCGAGCGATCCGGCGTGGCCTTCATGCACACAAGCGACCGCGGACATGATTTGTCCGGGTGTGCAGTAGCCGCATTGGAGCGCGTCGTGATCGATGAACGCCTGCTGCATCGGATGCAGCGCGCCGTCGTCGCCCCCGAGGCCTTCGATCGTGGTGACCTCGTGGCCTTGAGCTTGCGCCGCGAGCGTCAGACAGGAAACGATGCGGCGACCGTCGACATGCACGGTGCAGGCGCCACACTGGCCATGGTCGCACCCCTTCTTGGCGCCGGTCAGGCCGATGTGCTCGCGCAAAGCGTCGAGCAAGCTTGTGCGTGCGTCGATGGAAAGAGCATGGACGGCGCCATTGACCGTCAGCGTGACGCTATGGCGGCCAGTGGCCCCTTGGGATTGCGCTTGGGATAGTGTGACCATACCCGTCATCTCATGCCTCCGTCTCGTGGCGGTGTCACTCGACCCTCGCCGACTGGCGATCATCGGATCGTCTAGCCACTGGACGGTTGTGTCTTCACGAATATAGGCCGGACGGCGGAACTTGAGGCGCTAAGAGGCGCAAAGCGGCGTAAAGAGACGCAAACTGGAATGGGTCAGATCAATCAGGTTCCCGCGGCGCTCTCCTCAATATATTCACGGCTTCGGTGAGGTCCCTCGTGCCGTCCTTTTCCGCGTGAGCGTCATAGATGGGCGCCAGGAGTGCCTGCGCTTCGGCGTCACGTCCCTGTTGAAACAAGAGGTGAGCCAACGGAACGGCAGCCTTCAGCTCCCAACCGAGGGCGCCCTGAGCCTTGGCATGCTCGATGGACCTGCGGAAAGCTAATTCAGCCGCCTCCGCATCGGGACAAGGCTGTCTCAATAGGATCTCGCCTTGGGTGCGCAGCAGATCCGGTAGATAGAACTTCTGGCCCACTTCAATCGCCGAGGAAATAGCAGCATCTACCGTGGCCCGGGCTTCGTCATACCGGCCGCAGTCAACAAGACCTCGCGCCAGCGCCCCCAAGGTCGCCGGAACGACGATGCCGTAGTTTTCGCGATGCAACAGTTGGAGCGCCCGGCGCAGATCTTCCACTCCGGGCAATTCCTCGCCGGTCATCACAAGCCATTCTCCCTTCAAGGCCAGCGCCGCGCCTGCGTAAGGGAAGAGGGAATGTCGTTCGGCGTGCGCAAGCGCGCGCTCGATGTGCGTATATGACCATTCTGTATCGCCGCTCCAGAGCAGGACAGGAACGCAATAAAGCACACATATGCAATAGTTCGTCGGATGACGCGCATTTGCACTTTCGTCGATGACTGCGCGAGCAAGCTCGCACCCGCTCCGAGGTGAACCGAGAAGCCATAGAAGGCGCGCGCGTCCTAGCAAAGCGCGCAGCCGATGGTTGTACCCGAAGATGTCGGCATCCAAGTCGCCAGTATCGGCTTCGATTCGGAAGCCTCGTTCATGGTGCTCCCATGCAGCCACCTGATCTCCTGCCAAATGGTGACCGGAACCGAGCATCCACTCAGCTATAGCATGGTCGCCTCTTGAGTCGCTGCCCCGAGCGATCACATCGAATCTCTTCGCAACTGCCAATGCGCCCTCAAAGTCTCCGACTCTGGTGAGAAAGATGTTCAGCCCGGCGAAGAGGTGAAGCCGCGTCAACCTGCCGCCGTCCGCCTCTGAGAGATCCAGCCCGCGCTCGAGGGCGGCACGAACCTCCTGAGAGTTGCCTTGTGTATGCATCGAGGAGAGCGCTAGCACTTCCAGCAAGCGCACCTCCCGCTCCGTCTTGTCGCTTGTGCCCTTTATGTCCCCCAATGCAAGACGTGACCAATGTCTGCATTCGGCAAGCAGCCAGAGACCAAGGAACAGCGATGCGGAATCGGCGGCAAGTTCAACGCCGACCGCGTGCCGATCGTCACTGGAGAAACTCCATTCCAGTGCTTTGCGAACGTTGCCTACGTGCGGCACATAGCGATCGATATCGGTGTAGGCGCCGTGCTCCAGCGCAATTGCCTTGAACAAGGCCGCAAAATAGCGCGCGTGACGCTCGGCGATCGATCCCGAAGCATCGCTATCGTCCAGCTTGGCCCTCGCATAGGCGCGCGTCATGTCGGGAAGCCGATAGAAGACGCTCTCACCTACGAGATGGACCCACACAAGGGACTTGTCGACAAGACTTGCCAGCGTCGCCGCGACTTCTGCATCCTGCTCTCCATCACCCGCGACAGAGCCGGCAGCCTCCATCGTGAAGAGGCCGACAAACGCGGACAACCGGCAAAGGATACGCTGCTCGTCCTGCGCGAGCAGATTGAAGCTCCAGTCGAGCATCGCTTCCAGTGTCTGGTGCCGCGGAACGACGTTGCGTCGGCCAACCAGGCGCAGTTCCGCATTTGCCAGCAGACTGGCGACACCCCGGATGCCGTAAGTCCCGACACGGCTGGCGGCAAGTTCGATGGCGAGCGCGATGCCGTCGGCCCGCCGGCATATCTCGACTACGACCGGCGCATCACCGTCGGTCAATTCTCCATGAAGTCCGCTGAAGGCTGCCCGATCCATGAAGAGTTGCACGGCCGGGGTCGCCAGCGCCTCGGCGGCGGTCGGCATTTCGTCGGTCGGGTAGGCCAGGGGGCTGAGCAGATGGACGGTCTCTCCCTCGACACGCAACGACTCCCGGGAAGTGATCAGCATATGGACGCTGGGCGCGCGCTGATAAACTTCGCCTGCCAGGTGTGAGGTCCGGTCGACGAGATGCTCGCAACTGTCGAAGACGATCAGCATCCGCTTGCCGGAGAGGAAAGTAAGCAGTTCTGCAACCGGATCGGCCCCTCCGATCGCACAGCCGACCGCCGAGGTGACGGCGCCGGGAACCAGGTCCGGATCGGAAACAGCTCCGAAATCAACAAAGACGACATTCTCGTCGTCGAAGTCGGATAGCAGTTTCTCCGCAACGGCTGCCGCCACGGTCGTCTTGCCGATGCCTCCCGATCCGACGATACTGATAAACCTTCGCGCCAGGACGAGTTCGCTCAGGCTGTCGATGACATGCTCTCGGCCGATAATTGGACGCGGCGGCGGCGGCATACTGCCTGTAGATCGGCGAACCTGAAGCCCGGCCTGCGGCGGGGGCGCCTTGGGTTCATCCTGCGTGATGGGCGCGACGAAGCTATATCCCCGGCCGGCCACATTGACGATGTATCGGGCACCATCGCGACCGTCTCCAAGGGCGCGGCGAAGGGATGCCAGGTGCACTCTGACGGCAGCCTCGTCGACGACCACCCCCTGCCATACGAGTTCCAACAATTCGTGCTTGCCGACGACGTCTCCGGCACGATCTACAAGGGCGATCAGCAGATCCAAAGCGCGCGAGCCTACGCGCACGGGTTCGCCATCCTGCAAAAGCAGGCGGCTCGCGCGGTCCAGGCGAAAGTTCCCAAACGAGACCGTCATATGCGCCATCCGCAATACGCATGGTGGCAGCCCGACATGAGTCGAAGGGATCATTCGATCCATTCGACTCATAGTGTCCCGCCTGCCTTCCCTGCCTGCTCTGACACGCCCAGAGCAGCAACATGTTGGGGATCCGGCAGAGCCGTCTTCCGGAAAATAGGCGCGGGTTCCAAAAACACGACATTTGCTTCCGGCTTCCGCCGGGACAGCCCGCAAGAGCCGCCTCAGTGAGGGTCTGCGGTGCGGAGACCTGTGGCTTGCAACCTACGCCAGTTCCCAGGACTGAGCCCCGTATTCTCCTTGAAGGCAACATTGAAATGGCTTTGGCTCGAAAACCCGCACTTGAGAGCGATATCCGCAATCGGAAGGGATGAGCCCGACAGCAGCGCCTGCGCCCGATTCATGCGACGGCCGAGTTGCCACTGATGCGGCGTAATACCAGTGGATCGCTTGAAGGCCCGACCGAAATGGGCGGCTGAAAGACCGCATTCCTGGGCCAGTTCCGCCATTGATACATCCAGGCGCTCGTCCATAAGTTCCTTGGCGCGACGCTCCTGCCATGGCGCCAGACCATGGAACCGGACGGGTGCAGTGCTCTTTGAGGCGCCATACCGCCCGAGCACATTGGCGCAAACGGCATCGAGGATTGCGTCGAGCAACAGTTCGCTCGTTTGGTGGCGATGGGCAAATGCGGCCAAGGCCGCCCCGGCAAGTTTGCGCATCACCGGATCGTCCTGGCCAAGATTGGGAGGTTGAGGAAAATCTGCAAAGACCGGCATGTCGTTCTGCTCGGCATACGCCCTCAAGGTCGGGATGGGCATGTAGAAATTCACGGTGTGGAAAGGATCCTGTATAAGGACCCGTGGTTCCTGTCTTAGATCGGCGATATAGGTCTTCCCCGCCTGGAAGGCGTCACTCAAGAGGAAACTATCGTTCAGCCAAAGTCCCAGCCTCATATGCCCTAGGTTTACAATCACCTGATAGGCGTCGTCATAGCCGAAGGACGGAGTCGGATCCCGCGGCGGCGCTCGGGATTGCAATTCCGTGACAGCCAGAAAACCCCGATTCAACGTGCGATTGACGTGAGTCAGGGGCTTCGGCAAACCGAGGCGTTCGCCCAATTGCGAACCGTAGGCGCGACCTCTGATAGTCTGATTTCCGGAGAGCGGTGTCTCGCTCATTTGGGCACCCACGAATTGCACAATCCCGGATTGCAGAGGAATGATGGCATTAAACACCCAAGCGTTCAAGAATTGCAGCGTCCGTGCCTTGGTGAGTTGGATCCTTGGCTTTCTGCTTGCTCGACGTCCTGGCATTCGGTGACCGGCCAGCCTCCCGTCCGGTACCCCTTTGGTCGCGACTGCGAGAACGCGACAATCAGGAGACCCGAGGCGGGTAGATCACCACGTAGTCACCGTCTTGACGATATCGATGTTTCCCCGAAAGGCATATGTGTAGGGGCAGATTGCGTCTGCCTTGGCGACCAGTGTGTCGGCCGTCGTCTGGTCAACGCCGGCGATGGTCACGGAAAGGCTGGCGTGCATGATAAAGATCTCCGGCTCGGTGCAGCTCAGTCCGATTTCGGCGACCACCGTCAGGTCGCCCGCGGAGAATCGGTGCCCCAACTGCAGGGCAACGCGAAGCAGGGAATCCTCGAAGCACGCGGCGTAACCGCCCGCTAAGAGCTGCACGGAATTGGTGGCGCCGCCCGGTCCGCCCAATTCGGTCGGTACGGCGAAGTCCAGGTCGAGGACGCCATCCTCGCTGCGGATTCTACCTTGTGAACCGCCGGTCGCGGAGACCCTGGTCGAGTAGAGAATAGTCATTCGTCGTTTCCTCGCATGCACTTCTCTTCATCATCCTGCGGAGTTCAAACTGCCGCTTCCATCCAGCGGCGCAGGCCCGCAACGGAGCGGAAATCGGCGACGCTGCGCGCCGGTATACCGGGCTCGAACTCGGCCATCATTCGCGCCAACGCGTCGCCAGGCCCGAGTTCGATCACGCGAGCCGGCCGGGAAGCGCGGCATGCATCCATGCAGGCCGCCCAGTCAACGGTCGTCGAGATCTGCACGGCGAGCTTGACGAGACCTTCGGCGACGCTGCGAACGGGCCGGCCGTCAATCCCGCTGATCAGCCGCACGTCGCGCGGTAAAACGGCTTCAGCGCCGGTTTCGGACAGCAGCCCGCCGAACCGTTCGCTCGCTGACTTGAGAAACGGCGTATGCGAGGCGACATGGATAGGCAGCATCGTCGCACGGATGGCGCCGCGCGCCGTGGCGTCCGCGAGCGCCCGCCGGAGGTCCGCCGCGCGTCCGCCGACGATGAAGTGCAGCAGGCCGTTGATGATGGCGACGTCGAGCCCGTAGGCGCGGCAAAGTCCGTCGACCACATCGCGCCGCAGGCCGACGATGGCGGCTAGCCCGGAGGGCTCGTGCGTCGCCTCGTCCATGGCGGCGGCACGGTGTGCCACGAGGTCGAAGGCGCTCGACGCTTCGATGACACCGGCAATCGCCCAGGCAGGCACTTCCCCCGCGCTGTAGCCGGCGACGACGAGCGGGCGTGGAATTGACGTGCCGATTACCGCCCAAACAGCAAGCGCCGCGGTGCAACACAGCACCTGCGCAACGTCGTTACGGTGTATGACGTCGCCACCCTGCCGGACAAGATCGCGCGGATCGCGGCTGTCGAGCACGCGGCCAGCGGCAGCGAAGATGGGTTCAGCCTCAGGCTCGGAGGCGACGACGTCGAACATTCCAGGCCCTTGTTTACCTTGCCCCGAGCAAACAATGGCGACGCCGCTCATCGTCTTTTCTCAAGGCGATCAAGGAAGATGGTCGCGGCCAAGAGATCGGCCGAGCCGCCCGGGCTGAGCCGCCGTGCCACGAACCTGCGGTGCACGGCCGTGGCACGAGAGAGCCAGTCCGCCGCGCCGACGCCTCCCGCGAGAAGGAAATCGCTGGCCGCGCGGCGCGCGACGCGCAACCCTTCCATGCCGCCGCGGTGGAGGAGGTTGGTGTCGTCCATCGCCGCCAGCAATGCGAAGAAGGCGTGCACGCGCGCAGGCTCCTCTTCGCCCGTGAGCGCCCGTCCGGCCCGCAGTGCGGGCAGGCCGATCCGCAGGGCATGCGGAAATCCGTTCGCCGCCTCCGCCCGGGCGCCGCCGGCGCCGAAGCGGCGCAACGCATCACTGCCGTGGCTGGTCAAGTTGATCGGACCGCGCATGATGCCACGGCCCCAACGCTCTGCGACTGTCCGCGCCAGCCGCCCTGCCGAAAGACCGGAGCGCTCGACGCGTGCGACGCCGGCGGCCGCACAGAGCAGCCCCAGCGCGAAGATTGCCCCGCGATGCGTGTTTACGCCGCCGGTGACGGCCAGCATGGCGTCTTCTGCCAGCCCGCCTATCCGCCGCAACTCGTCCATGTCGGCCCCAGCGCCCCCGGCTGCGGCTAGCTGGGCATAGTAAGGCCGAAGCACGTCGATGCTGCGAAGGAAGGTGCCGTAGTCCATGTCGTCATGGCTTCCATTGTCAAACGGACTGACGAGCCCTGGCTTGGGCCAGGTTTCGAGCTCGGCAAGCAGCGCATCCGACGCAATCTGCCCGATCCGCTCGGCGTCACCAGGTGCGAGCGATGCTCGCCCGTGGGCTGGAGCGCGCTTCGCCAAACCTTCCGTCACACGAAGAGATGTCGTGCGCATCTGAGCTCCGTTCCGTGCATCGATTTGACCAGGACTGTGCCGCCAGGGCGGGCGAGTTCGCCGCGCAGTTCGCGCCAGTTCACGCCTTCGTCCTTGCCGAGGATGATCTCCCCATCGAGCCGGGCCGGACCGGCGTCGTCGAGCGCCGCGAGACCGTCGAGCAACTCTTCCAGCACCCCACCGCACGGCATCGGCCAGATGAGGTCCATGTCGGAGGTGGGCCGCAGATAGTCGAGCCCGGTCAGATGCTGCCAGAGCAGCGCGCCGAAGACAGCCGGCCGCAACCCGAGCCGCGCGCCAAGATCGGCAGCGGCTGCCAGTTGCGGTCGCAGGTGCGCGGGGGCAGACCGCATTGCTTGAGCCGGGCGAAGGGCTGCAACCCTGGTGACCACGCACCCGGCCGGAATTGCGAGACCAAGCCTCAGTTTGCCGAGCGCTGGCGGCAGTGGGAGGCCGACGGCGATTGCGCTCTCATCGTCGCCCGTCGTGCTCCGTCGCACGATCACCGGCCAGCCTCGCCCGGCCCAACCTTCCACCAGCCGACGGGGCTCAGCGGCAAGCGGGCCGAGACCGTCGGTGGCGAGAAGTATCCGCCTCCAGGCTTCCGGATCCACGCGCAGCAGGTCGTGGCGGCTATACGCCTGGCTAGGCATGGTGGACACCTGACGCCTGGCGCGCCACGCGCAAGGCAATGTCGGCAGCGAGGCGCCGGCCGCCGCGCTCAGCGCCGAGTTCGTCCCGCATATCGCGCGTGGGAACGGCCGCCAGCGTTGCCTCGAGCTGATCGGCGAGGGGCTTCGCCGGGTCCCAGACCTCGGCCACGGCGCCAACTGCGACCATGGAAGCGAGACCCGGAGAGAAGACCGGTGTTGTCTTCGACAACTCGGTCAGCCTCTCGATCGGCAGCTTGGTCACCCGCGCCATGGAAGGCAGGTCCATCACCGCCGGCGAGGCGTCTGGCAGCGCGACCAGGATGTCGGTAGCTAGCGCAGTAGCGAGGAAAGCGCCGGCGACAGCCTTGCCGTAGTTCAGCCCGATGGTGGGGTGGCCGCCATGGCTTGCCAGCAGCAGGCATTTCGTCAGATGGGCGAGATACTCGTTGAGCCCCAGCATCTCGTCGCGGCGAGACATAAGCTGGCCCTGCGTATCGACCAGGACGAGGATCGGGGCACTGCCGCCCACTGCCACAACGTCGAGCACGCGCGCGGACAACGGCAGGACACCGGCAATGCCGAGCGCCTCGCCGTCGGCGATGCCGATAACCTCTACGGAGCTTCCGTTCGCGCGGCGGCCGGTACCGAGGATCAGATGATCCGGGCGGGTGACGACGTCGTGGCCGGCGGGAAACAGGCCGGCGAGCATCTCAGCGAGCGTCATGATCGGCACCTCCCACACCGGCGACGAGCGCAGTGAAGGCCTCATCGTCCATGTTCCGCACGGATTGGGCATCGGGAATCGCGAGCGCCTTCCACATCTGCGCGGCGCTCTCGCATGCGCCGAAGCGCTGCGCGCGCGCCGCGAGCCTTGCCTGCTCGGCCTGCAGCGTAGCGAGGTCGAAGGCCGGCGCCCTCTCCATCAGAATGAGCGCGGTCTTGCGGAATCCGGCGACGGTGTCGTCGGCATAGGCGTCGGCCCCGCCGATCAGGCGGCGGCTGCGTCCGCCGGTCACGCTCCATACCAGCGCCTTGTCCCGCGAGTCGAACTCCTCGACGCCCTTATTGGTCTCGATAACCTCTGGACCCGTCACGCCGGTACGCCCCTGTTCTGAGAGGACGATCCGCGAGCAGGTCGCCGCGGTCAGCCCCGCCCCGCCGAAGGCGCCGGCCCGCCCTCCCACCAAGGCGACAACCGTGACGCCAGCGGCGCGCGCCTCAACGACAGCACGCATGACCTCGGCCACTGCGAGCTCGCCGGCATTGGCCTCCTGCAGGCGCACCCCGCCGCTGTCGAGCAGCAGAAGGACTGTGCGCGGCAGCTTCGCATCGGCGCGCGCGGCGCGCAGCAGGCCGACGAGTTTGGCCCCGCTCACCTCGGCAAAGGTGCCGCCCATGAATTGCCCTTCCTGTGCGGCGACCAGCACCTCGCGGCCTTCCAGCCTGCCGCGGCCGATCACCACGCCGTCGTCGAAGGCCGCCGGCAGGTCGAACAGGGCGAGATGCGGGCTCACGACACGCTCCGTGGGCTGCAGGAACTCGGTGAAGCTGCCCGGGTCGAGCAGCCCCGCGAGCCGCTCGCGGGCGGTCGAGAGGAACCAACTCCCGGTATCGGATGTAGAATTCTCCGTGTCACTCACGGCCGGCCTCCATGGTCCGCACGCCCTGCAGCAGCCGCAGCATCACGGTGTCGGGCCGCGCTCCGCCGTCATTGATGGAGATGCGCAGGCCGCCAGGCGAGGCGCGCTCTACGAAATCGGCGACGACTGCCTCCCACAGTTCCCCATAGCCGCGCACCTGAGTGGCGATCTCCACCGTGCACTCGGTCTCGGGCAACGTGCGCTCCAGCAGGACTTCGAGATTGCCGGAGGCGACGACACCGATCAGCGCGCTTCGCATCTCGCCGGCGGCGGGAGCGGGGGTCGTATGGCGGAATTTGAGGGTTTCCATCTGACACCTCCTCACCAGTTGCGAAACTTGGCCGGCGGATCGTAGAGATTGCCCGACCAGTGCATCAGTTCCTTGATCGAGCGCGCGGCGAGCAGGCTCTTGTTGGCATCGAGCGGATCGATGCCAAGGTCTTCCGGCCGCAGGATCACCTTGCGCGCCCGCAGTCCCTCCACCGCCCTGGCGTCGCGGGCGCGACCTACATCTGTGTAGCCGGCGACGCCGCGGATCGCTTGCTCGCGCTCGTAGGCGTTGCGGCAGAGCAGGAGGTTGGCGATGCCATCCTCGGTGACGATGTGGCTGACGTCGTCGCCATAGATCATCACCGGTGGAAGCGCGAGGTCGAGCGACTTGGCGAGCTCGATGCTGTCCAGTGTTTCCACGAAGGTGGGCACGAGCTTCTCGCCGAAGGTCTCGACGATCTGCACAACCAGCTTGCGCCCGCGCGGCAGCACCGTCCCCAAGCTCGCGGCCTCGCGCCCGGCTTTCAGCCAGGGTTCGCTGGCATGGCGGCGCCCGCGCGGGTCCGAGCCCATGTTCGGCGCTCCGCCGAAGCCGGCGATGCGATCCTTGGTGAAGGTTGAGGAATTGCCGGCCAAGTCGATCTGCAGGGTCGAGCCGATGAACAGGTCGGTCGCGTAAAGCCCCGCCGACTGGCAGTACATGCGGTTGGACGCCATCGAGCCGTCTCGGCCGGTGAAGAAAATGTCCGGCCGGGCGCGCATATAGTCGTCCATGCCGACTTCCGAGCCGAAGCTGTGGACCTGTTCGACCCAGCCCGACTCTATGGCGGGAATGAGGGTCGGATGCGGGTTGAGGGCGAAGTGCGTGGCGATCTTGCCTTTAAGCCCCAGCCGCTCGGCATAGGTTGGCAGGATCAACTCGATCGCCGCCGTGTTGAAGCCGATGCCGTGGTTCAGCCGCTTCACGCCATATGGTTCATAGATGCCCTTGATCGCCATCATGGCGCCAAGGATCTGCGTCTCGGTAATCTGCGCCGGATCACGGGTGAAAAGCGGCTCGACATAGAAGGGCTCGGGCGCGACCACGACGAAATCGACCCGGTCGCCCGGCACATCAACTCTCGGCACCTTGTCGACCAACTCGTTGACCTGGGCGATGACAATACCCTGCTTGAACGCCGTCGCCTCGATGACGACCGGCGAGTCCTCGGTGTTCGGACCCATGTAGAGGTTGCCGTCGCGATCCGCGCACCGCGCCACGGTCAGCGCCACATGCGGGGTGAGATCGACAAAATAGCGCGAGAACAGCTCGAGATAGGTATGGACGGCGCCGAGCTCGATCTTGCCGGCCTTGAGCGCCCGCGCGATCGCCTCGCCCTGCGGGCCGGAGTAGGAGAAGTCGAGCTTTCTCGCGATACCGGCCTCGAACATGTCGAGATGCTCGGCCAATACCACGCCGGACTGCACGATGTGCAAATCCTTCACCACGGAGGGATCGACTTCCGCCAGCCGGGCGGCGAGGAAGTCCGCCTGCTTCTGGTTGTCGCCTTCCAGGCAGACGCGGTCACCCGGCCGTATCACTGCCCCCAGCAGCTTCGTCGCATCCTTCGGCGCGACCAGTTTGCCGCGGGCATAAGTGCTGCCGGCCGCGATGCGTTGCGCGCGCGACTGACGCGATGTGTCCCAGATTCTGCCTGGCGAGAGATTTGAAAGAGCGACCATGGCCGACCCTCTTGCGCTGAAGGAAGCCGTCGCATGGCTCGCGCTCTACGACGGCTTTGGACTGCGTTCAGTTCGTCTTCTCGCCGACTTTCCGCGCGGCTTCCTCGATCACATCGGCAACGCGCTCCGGATGGGATTCGTAGACCGAGTGGCTGGCGCCTTCGACGACGATGAAGGGCGCCTTGGCACGTTCATAGTAGAAGCGCTCGAGGTCGGGGTTGATGATCTGGTCGTTGCCCGCGACGATGCCCCAACTCGGCTTGGTCTTCCACGCAGCGGTGGTCAGCGGCGTGCCGAACACCTCGGCTTTGGCCAGCACCTGCGAGCGGGCGGCGAACTCGGCCTGTTCGCGCGGCAGGTCAGGGGCGAACAGCTTGGGGAACAGTTCCGGGTCGAGGTAGGTGTAGCCATCCGGCGTGGCTTTGATCGCGCCTTCGGTCTTGCCCAGCACGCTCGGCATTTTCTTCCCGAGTTCGCCCTCGTCCTCGCCAACGTCGGGAGCGTGAGCAGCGACGTAGACAAGGCCCGCGACCTTCGGGTGCATGCCGGCTTCGGTGATGATCGAGCCGCCGTAGGAGTGTCCGACCAGGATGGCCGGGGCGTCCTGCATGTCGAGGACGCGCGTCGCGGCGGCGACGTCGTCCTGGAACGATGTTTCGGGTTCTTGGACCATCGATACACGGAAGCCCTTCCTCATCAGGATGTCGTAGACCGGTTTCCAGCCCGATCCATCGACCCAGGCGCCGTGCACCAGGACAATGTTCTTGATGGGTTCGGCCATAGCCGCAGCAGGGGCGATCAGGGCGAGGGAAGACGCCAGCATGGCGGCGTAACAGATGCGTCGAAATGGCATGGCAGCACCTCAGTGTTTGGTTGACGTTCGGACACTGTGAACGACCAGGATGCTGACACGCGAAGGAGCAGCGCGCCCGTTAAGTTGCGTAAATAACTGCAAGGCTACGATAGGAAAGCTTCTTCGGCGGCACCGAAACCGCGCTCGGTTCGGTTACTATATCGGAATGTCGGCTCGGGCCGGCGATCTGATCGTCTCAGCACGGCACCGCGGAACGCAAACTGGTCGAGCCCTCTGCCTTCGGCCCTCAACAACACTTTCCAACAATTTACGCGCGGCACGCGCGAGCCTGTGCAAGCCTGTGCTTCTGATGGCGAGCCTATATGATCGTGACGCTGAGGACGTTATCCAGATGCAGCCCCCAAAGAGCATTCTGATTGACACGGACAAGGCTGGCCGCGCGTCCGCACCGAACGGACGAGGCAGCAACGGGCATTGCACCGGGCAAGCTGCCCCGGACTGCGCGAGATCTCAGATAGCAGACGCCCTCACGGCCATCGTTTTCCAAGCCGAAGCAATCCGATTGAGGGACGCATTTGGGAGCTCGACTGAAGCCGAATTGAATCAGTCGGTCCGGCACATTGTCAGCAGCGCAAAACGCGTTTGGAGCATCCTGGGCGACACCCACGAGGCGACTTGCATCTTCAGGAGGCTGCCGACATGACAGCCAATACGATCCTTCTGGCACTCGCCCCGGTCTTTTTCGTTATTCTTGTAGGCTACGCTGCCGGAAGGCTCCGCATAGTTGAAAACCATCACGTGGACGGCCTCAACGCTCTCGTGATGAACTTCGCCCTGCCTGCCTCGCTGTTCGTGGCGACCGCATCCGCGCCGCGAAGCGAGATGCTCGAGCAAGCGCCGCTTTTCCTGATCCTCGGTGTCGTTATGCTGCTCGTTCATCTCGCATGGTATTTTTTCGTCCGTGCGTCTTCGGACGTTTCTAAGGCGGATGCCGCCCTTCAGGCCCTGACCGTATCTTTCCCGAATTTGGCCGGCGTCGGCCTCCCCATAGCGGCTGCCGTCATCGGACCAGGCGGCACGGTCCCCATCGCTGTCGCGCTTGCCGCCGGCTCGATCATCGTCAGCCCTCTGTCTTTGATTTTCGTCGAACTGAATTCCAGGAAGCCGAAGGAAGGAATCCCGACCGAGTCCTCGCAGCAGATTCCGAAGGCATTGCTGCGCTCAGTGACGAAGCCGGTCGTTCTGGCTCCCGCGGTCGGCGTCCTGTATTCCCTTGCGGGACTGGAACTGGACTCTCTCGCCAGGACGAGCCTGATGCTCATCGGAGGCGTCGCTCCCGGCGTGGCGCTATTCCTGACTGGCCTCATCCTCTCGTCGCAACCCTTTCGCTTGAATTGGAAGGTGGTTGCTGCGACGGGGCTTGCCGACGTCGGTCGACCGGTTTTGACTGCGGCAGTCGTGTTTGCGTTGCCGATTCCCATCGAGACGGCGAAGATCGCCATCCTGATCTCCGCTGTGCCGTCAGGCTTCTTCGGCATTCTCTTTGCCGTGAACTATCGCCTCGACTACGCTGCAATCGGCTCGATGGTCATCGCGAGCACCCTTTTCAGCATCGTGACGCTGGCGACCGTCATAGCGTTGCTTTTTCCACTTTAGGCGGTCGGCATGGGCGCCTATGGGCATTCGCTTATCCGCAGCTCAATATTCGGCTCGACCATGGCGGAGATGACCCGGTCCTGTAAGATCCCGGTGTTTCTGTTCCGGTAGTCGGACGCAGCCCGAGGCGCGCGAAATCGGAGAGAAGTTCCGGCCGTTGATCGAGGTGGAGATGGCGGATCTTGCTCCCCAATCGGAACAAGCGTGTCAAAACGCTTTGACCTCAGCCCCTCGCCTACCCGACCTCCGATCATCGTGCCGGAGAACTTCCTGTCTGGCTGCACCGATACAATTGGCATCGACCGCACGGCAGCCTAAAGTCCAAAACACCAATCAGCCGCCTCGGCCTAACCGAGGACAACCTGTTGAGGCTCCACATCTAGCGCCGCCTTGGCCAGGGCTTCGCCGCCCTCGGCCGCCGTCAGGTCCGCCTGGACGAACTCAACGCCATCGATAGGTTCCAGGGCTCCGCGGGCGGAGGTGATCACCCGGGCGCCGCAAGCCAGGAAGCGGTCGACGGTGGCGCGCCCAAGCCCTTGGTGCCGCCGCTGATGAGCACGCGCTTTCCCTCGAACTCGGTCGGATCAGCCTTGATGGTCATGCCGTGATCTCCAAGGCCTTAATGGCGTCGTTCTCGAGCGTGAAGCGGTAGGCGAAGCGGATCGGGCTGCCCTTGAAGTCGCCATGGGCGGGGCCTTCGACCACGACGTGGCCGTTCTCGTGGCGAACGGCATCTGGCGTGAAGATCGCCCTGACCGGGATCACCGCTTCTTCGAACAAGGCCCG
This sequence comes from Mesorhizobium sanjuanii, assembly GCF_002529485.1. Lineage (NCBI taxonomy): Bacteria > Pseudomonadati > Pseudomonadota > Alphaproteobacteria > Hyphomicrobiales > Phyllobacteriaceae > Mesorhizobium > Mesorhizobium sanjuanii. Next base: position 36,066 of record NZ_NWQG01000010.1, on the reverse strand, counting down.
CATCCCGGCGTAGCCCTCGTGACGGCCTCCATCAGCAAAAAGGACCGCGTCGCGCGTAACGGGCTCAACATTCCGTCCACATCGAGACGGGCGTTCGCCTCGACATAGTTGGCTATGGGCTTGGGTAGTTCGATCGGCATCGCTCGGCTCCTTGACGTGACAAGGACAATTTAGCGATAGACATCATTCCTGATAACTGGGCTGAACTGGCATGTGGCGTTGCGGAAAGCGGGACAATGTTGAAGCATGGCCTGATAGAATTTGATGCTGTTCTCGCGAGGATCATGCGGAGAATCTGCACGCCCGTCTCACAATGCCAGCCGAGCCCGAAGGTCGCAAAGGCAGCGTCCACATCGTCGCCGAATCCGCCATAAAGGGCGTCGCGCACGGCCGGCACCGGTGACTGCGGATGGATATAGAGCGGCGCGCGAAGGGCTGCCGCCGTCTCGAAGATCGGCCAATTGTCGCGATGGTCGAGGTTGCGGTTAGGCGTGCGGCCGAACAGCATCGGCGCGATATCGGGGAGTGCCAATGCCTCCAGCCCGGCATGTTCATGATGCCCTCCACGGGCGCTACGAATCGGCTGACGTTGCGGCATAAGGCGGCGGAGGGGAATGTAAGTTGCCGTGTCCTAGGGCAGAGTTCAGGTCTGCCCGGCCAAGTCCTTGAATGCGAGCCCGGCCTTTTTGAGCGAACCGAGGAAGAAATCGACGTCCTTTGGTCGAATGATCCGCATCGCGACCTCCTGCCGGAGGTTCTTGATCAAGCCTGGCGCGTTTTCTTCAAGCCAGACACGCTCGCGCCGGGCGTCCGCTTCATATCCGCCCTCGCCGAAAATCGCGGCCGCGATAGCGTGATAGTTGGCATTGCCGGGAACCGTTGCTTTCCTGATCCACATGGCCGCCTGCGGATAATCGCCGCGAAAATAGGCGCAAAGGGCAAGCGCGGTCTCGTAATAGGCTAACGGACCCGGATTGCGCGTGCGAGCTTCCTCGACCAGCGGGCAGCCGTCATCCCATTCTCCTGAGAGCGCCAGCCGATATCCGTACTCGCCCATCAGTTCGGTATCGTTGGGGTTGATGGTCAAAGCACGTTTGCCCACGGACAGCGCCGCCTCGATCTCTTTGCTGAAATAGAGCGCGAACATTTCCGCCTGCAGGCCGCGGATGTTGAGCGGGTCCAGTTCCACGGCCCGCTTGGCCGTGGCAAGAGCGCTGGCGATCGAGGCCGAAGTCGCGGCTTCGTCGAAAGGGAGGAATCGAATCTCGTCGATATAGGCCTGCGACAGCAGACCCCAGGCCGTGGCGTAGCCCGGGAAGCGCTCAACGGCCTTCTCCAGGCACGCACGCACTGATGGAAGTGCCGTTTGATCGACCGTTGCCCGATATGCGTAGAAGGAAAGCGTGCAGGAATAGGCAGCCCAATCGTCGGGAGGATTCGAGACGTTGAGCGAGGCGTCGGCCTGAAAGATCACGCCGTATGTCTGGGCCAGGCTCGTCGCCACTTTCTGTGCGATACTCGTCTCGGTCTCGAGAAGCGCGGCGACTTTCATCTCTCCATCATAACTGTCCGCCCACAGGACGGAGCCGTCGGCGCGGTTGATAAACCTGACCCGAAGCCGGAAGGCATCCGCCGACAGATGGACGCTTCCCGCAAGAACAAAGCGCGACGGCGCGACCGAATTTTCGGAAGACTGGACGACGATGACATCCTTGAACTTGGAGAGTTGCCCGACAATTTCCTGTGTCAATCCGCTCGCAATCGCCCTGGAGGCTTCCGTTCCTGAAAGATCGTCAAACGTCTCGACCAGCAGTCGCGGAATCTCAGGCGAAGTTGGGCGGACGCCGCTGCTCGCCAACCCCAACGCCAGAACAGCCAATGCCGCGACGGCAGCCGCAAGAACCACTGTGAGCCATGATGCCCTCATCCGTCGATAAGGGGTCGTGACTTTCTCTGCCACCGGCAAGGGCGGCTCAAAGGTCTCGGGCGGCGATCGCACCGAGAACGTTGGAACGTAACCGCCCTTCGGAATCGTGATGAGAACTGGATCGTTGTGTCCGGCAGTCAGGTAGTAACGCTCGAGCCCGCGCCGGAGGTGGCCAGCCTCGATGCGGACAATCGGATCCGTCTGCGGGTCGAAGGACATGTCGCGGCCAAACACTTCGACTGCGATCGAATAGGCCTTGATACGATCACCGCGACCCTCCAACGTCTCTTCCACCACATGGCTGAGGAAGCGGCGCTCGCGCCCAGTTGCATCGAAGTCCGCGCTGTTGAGGATCAGGGCAAGCTGGGCACGACAAACCTCTGCGGGGAGCGTATGCCCCCCCTCTGCGGCTGTCTCCGCCGGGATCACCTTGGTTCCCTCACCTGACGTTCTGGGGTGACTACTCCCCAGTTATATTTTCTTTTTCGCCGGTTACCTCTCGATGCCTAATTTATATGCGCGAGCCTGTTCGTGCAATGCTCCTAATAGTCTAAACGGATAACGTTCGGATGGAGGCGACGGGTCGCGCGTGCAGCGGCGAATTGCAGCGGGTCAATTAGATAGGCGACCTCGCTGGCAACGCAGTTTGAATTTTCGACTTTATGGGCCTTGGTGCCGACCGAGACCGCTTCGGGATATTCAGAAATTACCCTATCGCCCACGTAACTTACATTCCGCAGCCGCCTCCATGCGATAGGCTACGGCGGTTTCGGGAAACACGAACTTGCGCCACGAGGATGGACGGCGAACCGGCTGATAGACAAAGAGCGGTCTCGGCGGCAATCCGCCGGTTCCCGCAATTTGAACTGCCGATCCATCGGCTGATGGACCGAAGCGAGGGCTTTCAGGATATGTGCGAGGAACTTGCTGAAGCGGAGCTCGCACTCTCGAGGATCGACAAGGTTCCGCCGGCATTGCGCGAGTCCAGACGAGCCGAATGGCAGGAACTGGTGGACCGGTTGGTTGGGGAAATCGGAGCCGTGCTGCACGCCGACGCTACCCGAAAATCGCGTGTCATTCCTTGGCCGCCACGGTGAGTGGCCAGAATTTGCGGAGGCTGGCTTGGAATTTCTGTTAGGCAATCGACCTCTGCAAACCGTAGCAGCCCTGTTCTCGTGCCTGCTTGTCGTCACGGCCGCGTCGGCTCAGGACAACACCCAGGATCTCGCCAAGAAGCTGTCCAATCCGATCGCCTCGCTGATCAGCGTGCCGTTCCAGTTCAACTACGACAGCGGCTATGGCCCCAGCGATGGTGACAAAGCCTACGTCAACGTGCAGCCGGTCATGCCGATCACGCTTAACGACAACTGGAACCTGATATCGCGCACCATCTTGCCGATTGCCTGGCAGCACGACATTGCAGGACCATCCGGCGACCAGTTCGGCCTCGGCGACATAACCCAAAGCCTGTTCTTCTCGCCTTCCCACCCCACCGCGAGCGGGATCATCTGGGGTGTCGGCCCGGTGTTTCTGTTGCCCACTGCGACTGACGAGTTGCTTGGCGGGAAAAAATGGGGGGCAGGACCGACCGGCGTCGTCTTGAAGCAATTCGATGGGTGGACGGTCGGCATGCTGGCCAACCACATCTGGTCATTTGCAGGCGACAGCGACCGCAGCGATATAAATTCCACTTTCCTGCAGCCTTTCGTCTCTTACACGACGAAGGATGCCTGGACCTTCACGCTCAATACCGAAAGCGCCTACAATTGGGAAGCACATCAGTGGTCGGTCCCGGTCAACTTCCAGGTCTCGAAGCTGGTTGTGATCGACAAGCAGCCAATCAGCCTCTTCGCCGGTGTGCGGTATTGGGCGGTAAGCCCCGATAGCGGACCGGACGGCTTCGGATTTCGCACGGGAATTGCCCTGCTGTTCCCAAAGTAGACCAGCACTGTCCGTGATAGCCACGAACAAACAAATGGACCGCTGTCGACATGAAAACGATCGAGATCCGATATCCATTAGCTGAGCCGCACGAATACATATATGTTGTCACTGCGGGCATGCAGGACGATCATCGGACATGAAGTAAAATTCGGAATTGGAGGGGACTTCATATGGGAATCATCCGAGCTCTCGTGTTGGCTTCGGCGGGAACGGCGGCAGCGCTGCTTGCGGTGCCGGCGGTCGCCGCGGACGCTGCGACGCTACTTCCTGAAACCGCACCCGCGCCTGCTGAAGCCGCGCCGGCGCCGGTCTGGACCTTCACCGCAGAGCCCTATTTCTGGATGGCAGGCATGAAGGGCAGGGTCGGCGTCAGGGGCCTGTCGCCGGTCGATATCGACGTCGATTTCAGCCAGATTTTCAACAGCATCGATTGGTCCCCTCCGCCGGTCATGCTTGCCGGTGAGGCGCGCAATGGCCGCTATGCTCTTTTCACCGACTTCATCTACCTGGGACTCGAGGCCGATGGATCGTCGCCTGGCCCATTGCCGCTTTCGGCCGAGGCGGACATGAACACGGTGGTGTGGACCTTCGGAGGCTCCTATCGGGTCATCGACAATGGCACCGCGACCCTGGACGTTCTGGCCGGCGGACGGCTTTGGTACCTGGACACGGATTTGACTGTTGCTGGCCCTCTCGCCGTAAGGGAGGCCAGCGGCAGCAAGACCTGGGTCGACCCCTTGATTGGTGTGGCCGGCGACGTTGCTCTCGGTAACGGATTCGGACTCCATGGCGAGGCGGATGTCGGTGGCTTCGGCGTTGGCGCCGACATCGACTGGCAAGTGCAGGGCACGCTTCAATACCGGTACAGTGATTCGGTCACGCTGGAAGCCGGCTATCGCTACCTTGCCGTGGACTACGAGGACGACGGATTTGTGTTTGACATAGCAATGCAGGGACCAATCATCGGCGCCAGATTTCGGTTCTGATCGGATCTGGGCCGGGGGTTCAAATAGATCATGGTCGCTTGTCGGAGTAATCGCATCGCGAAGTTCGCGCTAGCAGTACAGTGCTGATCGTTTTCGCTCCCGGTTGCGGGGCGGCTTTTGCAGCCCGAGGACGCTTTGGGACGACTTCGAAACGGGAGGAGAGTTTGGGGAACTGTTTCGCGAGCCTGTCCAAGGTCAGGCGTATCAGCACCGCTTTGTTGGTGTCGGCGTTGGTCGGCCTGCTGTGGGGGTGCGCGTCCCGTCCGACGAATGTGCTGCTGCCCGTGGCCGATACCTCCCCTTCCTCCAGCAAGGTGGAGATGCTGGTCACAACGACACGCAGTCGTTCCTCCAATCCGGCACAAATGTATACGGGCGAGCGCGGACTGGCCCCCTCGTTCACGGAGATCACGGTGTCGATCCCTCCAGCATCGGTCCGCAAGGTTGGAGAGGTCGCATGGCCCAAGAAACTGCCATCAAACCCGGCGACTGATTTCGCAGTCGTGCAGGCCCAAGAATTGACGGTCGAGACAGCGAAGGGGTGGCTTAACGCCTCTGTCAGGAAGAGCCCGGATCACAGCGTCCTCGTCTTTATTCACGGATTCAACAATCGCTTTGAAGACTCGGTCTATCGTTTTGCGCAGATCGCAAAGGACACGGGCACGCAGAGCGTCCCGATCCTGGTCACATGGCCCTCCCGAGGCAGTGCGCTGGCCTATGGCTACGATCGTGAAAGCACCAACTACACGCGAAATGCGCTTGAACTGCTGTTCCAATATCTTGCACGCGACGCTGAAATCAAGGAAGTGTCGATCCTCGCCCATTCGATGGGCAACTGGCTTGCGTTGGAAGGCTTGCGGCAGATGGCCATCCGCAATGGCGGCCTCCCGGCGAAGTTCAAAAACGTCATGCTGGCCGCGCCTGATGTCGATGTCGACGTGTTTCGCACTCAGATTGCCGACATGGGCAAACAGCACCCGCAATTCACCCTCTTTGTCTCGCAGGACGATCGCGCGCTCAAAGTTTCGCGACGGGTCTGGGGCAATATCCCCCGGCTCGGATCGATCGATCCGGAACAAGCTCCATACAGGGAAGAACTGGCGAACAACAATATAACCGTCATCGATCTGACGAAGGTCAAATCCGGGGACCGTTTGCATCACGGCAAGTTCGCGTCGTCACCGCAGATCGTGCAACTGATTGGGAGGCGTATGACCGGCGGCCAGACGTTGACCGACAACAGGATAGGCCTGGGCGATACGATCATTAACGCAACGACCGGTGCGGCGGCAGCGGCGGGCAGCGCCGCAGGGTTGGTGATCGCGGCACCTGTTGCAGCGGTCGATCAAAACAGCAGGGAAAATCTGGGCAATCACATCGGCGCCCTGACAGGTTCCGAGACCAGCCAGAAATCTGTCCCTGGCAGTGAGGATTGCGCTGTCTCCTCCCGGAGTATCAAAGACTGCAAGAAGCAATCATTCGTCGAAGCCGAGCGGCGGCACTGAAGCCGATTACGGGGAGAGTCAACCGCATCCGCAGGAACGTCGCCGCGATCCCGTCTGGCTGAAAGGGGAATGGATGCGTCGCATCGCTCGGATCTCGCTTGCCATCATCCTTTCGCTCGCCGTCGCAATCCTGACTGCCTGGGCCGGACTTGCCATGTGGTATCGTCTGCCTGTGGCTGAGCTTGGACGGGCTCTGGCCAGCGTCCTTTTCATCTTGTTCGGCCTCGCCACCATCATCGCACTCTTCAGCCGGTTTCGCATCAGGGCGCTTGTCCCGTTTGCCGCTGCGTTTGCTGTGGTTCTGGTTTGGTGGAGCACCATCAGGCCTTTCGATCACGCGGACTGGGCGCCAGACGTCGCCCGTCAGGTGACCGGCACCCGCGACGGGAACCTGTTGACGCTGACTGATGTGCGCGACTTCGAATGGCGTAGCGCTACTGATTTCACCGAACGCTGGACAAAGCGGACCTACGACCTCTCCACCATTCAGACGGTCGACCTCTTCATGTCTTATTGGTCCGGGACCAAAATCGCCCATGTCATCATGAGCTTCGGCTTTGCAGGAGGTGACTATCTTGCCTGGTCGATTGAGGTGCGACGCCATGGAGGCGGCAAGTTTTCTCCCATGGCAGACCTGTTCAAGAGCAATACCCTGGTCATTATTGCGGCTGACGAGCAAGACGTCGTCGGCGTCAGGTCAAACGTTCGCGGAGAGGATGTCCAAATCTATCGGCTAAAAGCGTCACCGGAGGCGGCCCGGGCGCTCTTGCTGGAATACGTCTTGGACGCAAATACACTTTCCACGACTCCGGAGTTCTATAATTCCATCACGACGAACTGCACGACCACCATCGTCAAGATGATGCGAGCGGTCGGTGACGTGGTCCCGCTTGACTGGCGCCTCATCGTTAACGGTTATCTTCCCGAATATGCGTATGCACGGGGTGCACTCGATGTCAGCTTGCCGATGTCGGTTTTGAGGGAGGCAGCTCACATTGACGGCCGTGCGCGAGAGTCGGGCCTTTCGCCAGATTTTTCGGAATTGATCCGGATTGGCGTGCCCTCTCCCATCCCAAATGCGCATTGATCTGCATCATGTCCGGCAAGGACCGACGATATATGCAAGGATTCCAGGATGCCGGTGGTCCGCCGCCGTGGACAATTCCAGCCGCTCAGCAGCGGGGTCACTGCGTGAGGCACTTGTGGCCCATTGCCATTGCCTTGTAAGTCCCCTTCAGATCGACAACAAAGGCCCCCTTGGTTTCCGGAAACACGGTCATTTTATATTTCTTCGCTACGTCGCGCTTGAACTTCGGGTCATCTGTCAAGATGTAGCCGCCAGAGTATCCGCCCTTGAGTTCGCCGCTCGTGCTAGTGGCCACACCACGATAGAGATGGCCGTCAATGGAGACGAAGATGTCCGACTTGGCCCCGTTCTGAAGGCCGATATCCACCTTCGTGAACACGCCAAGATACCCGACCTCCCGATTTGCGGTAACGCCCATTTGCACCGAACTTGGGCCATCTGAGCGCACGATCAAGCAATCTCCGCGGGTTTGATTGGCATAGACGGTCCAGCCCTCGACATCGTCCCCGTATCGGACAAGCACATCGCTGGCCCTGGGAAGGGGGTTTTGATCTTGTGCGTAGGCTGCCATCCCAGACGAAAGTGCTACTGACGTTGCCGCGATCAGTGTCATGAATTTTCGCATCGATATTCCCCTTTTGTGCGCAGGCTAAATTGCTTATGGCTATTATGGGCGCCCTATTCGATTGCTCGGAGGCTGGTGTCCCCTTGCGGGCGAGGCGGTATTGCGCGCTGTGAGTGACCTTGGCCGATCGGCTCACGTCAGGGAACGTAACTAACTGTAACCTACGGGCTAATGCTGGCCAGCTCACTGCGGGCCGCTTAGTCCTCGACGCCATCGACAAATGGCGGTTGGCACACATACGCACGCCGCCTAATGTCTTGCCATCCGGCTATGTTCGTCAGAACGTCCGCAACGACGGCATGATGTCCCGGTTTGACTCCCATCGCGGCCGTTCCCGAGAGATAGCCGGCATTCTGCGAACGACTATCGCGCGACAGCCATTGCCCTTGGTCGGATGTCGGTTTTGGCACGGCCCGAATTCATCGATGCCTTTCTCAGAGAGGTCAGGCCGAGTTCGGATGACGTGGACACGACCGCGCAGCTCTATGGCGTGTCCCTCACGCCTCCAAGGGGGCCTTGCTCTTTTTCAGGATTTGGTCTGCCTGATGAGCAGCGGCCGCGGTCTCCCCGCCACTCTCGACGTGAACGGTGGGAACCGCGATCTTGATGCCGTTTTCCGCGAATGCCGCCTTGATCATCATGAAGGCGCGCCGCTTGATGCCGAATTGGGTACCCGGCTTTGTCGTCAACTTTATCCTCAGAACGATCGCATAGTCCCCGAAATTGTCGATGCCCTGCATCTTGAGCGGCTCAATCGTGTCGGCCGCAAATTCAGGATCGGCTGCCAGTTCCTGGCCTATCTTCTTGATCAGCTTGCGCGCCAGGTCCACGTCGGAATCATAGGTCACGCCGATCGTGATCTTGTCGGTCACCCAATCCCTGCTCATGTTCTGGACCGCCCCGAGCTCACCGAACGGGACGGTGTAGATGGGGCCGCGATGATGACGCAGACGCACCGAACGCAGGCTGAAGGACTCGACCGTGCCTTTGTAGCTGCCGCTCTGGATGTATTCACCGACCCGGAAGGCGTCGTCCATCATGTAGAACACGCCGCTCAGCACGTCCTTGACGAGGGTCTGCGAGCCGAAGCCGATGGCGATGCCGAAGATGCCGGCGCCCGCAATCAGCGGGAGTATCTGCACGCCGAGCCCAGCGAGGATCGTTAGCGCGGTGAGCGCGGCTATGAACACGGCAAGGGCGTTGCGGAATATCGGCAACAGCGTGCGCAGCCGGCCGCTGCGGGCCAGCTGGTCGGCGCTGCTCCCATCCGCCGGCGCGAGGTTCATCTGATATTCGATCAAGGCCTTCGACAGTTGCCAGAGCAGGTCGGCGATCAGCAAAATGATGATGCCGTTGAGCAGCCCGGTTATCAGGAAGCCGCCGGTTTCGCTGCCGGCGAGGCTCGCGGCCCTGATCCGCCAGATATGGGCGAGCCATGCGACCGCCGCGGCAATGACCGCCGCCCTGGCGCCCCTGACAATGAGCACGTTGAGTACGACACCCATCGCGCCGCTGCGCTTCGACCTGCCGGCGAAGGCCTGTGCCGCGGCGCCGACGCCACGCAAGGCCGTCGGCAGCACCAGGGCGAAAATCCCCACCCACAGGACGCCGAGCAGGCCGGCGACCCAAGCTACCCAGAGCACGATCAGTAACAAGGTGAGAAACGATTGCTTGACCAGAGAACCTCGCCCGTCGGGCCGTTGCCAGACGACGTCGATTGCGGTTGCCAGAATGCCAAGCCCGAACAGGAAGGCGACGAGCCCCGTAACCTCTAGAGGGAAGCCCAGGCCAGGCATGAGGCTGGCGATCGCCCAGCCGAACAACAGGAACCCGGCCACAAGGCTGACTCGCCAATGCCAGAAACGGGTCGAAGCCTCGCTTTCGAAAAGCGGAGTCGGCCTGTCCGAGGGGTCGCTCGTCGCACCGCCGAACGCAAACAGCAATCGGGCTGCCGTACGAACGACACGGAACGCGATGAATGCAAGAAGCAGGGTCAGAATGATCCTGCGGAGTAAGGGTGGCCATCCGAATGCCAAGAACGAACCGGCGCTGGCGAGCGCAAAAGTCAGCAAGGCGACAGTCTCAAAGAGGATCGCTTGTCCGGCGTCTTCCCGAGCAACCGCGCTCCTCGTCCTGGCGAGCACTCGCCGGACCGCCCACTCGGCTCCGAATCCGACCGCGATCAAGACCGCCAGGATGCCCATAACCAGCCCTGGCCTGCCGGTGTTCACGTCACGCGAGACAACGTCGGCGGCGCGCGACAGTTCTTCCGGCAGGCGCGGGATAGCGGCGCCGAGCGCACCGATACGGGCGCGAATACCCGCCTCCAGGCTCAAGATGTCCTCGGAAATGGACAGGCCGGGCTTGTCCGTGGCCGCTGGAACCTTTCCCTCGAGCCATGCCTTTAGTTCCGGATCGGACAAAAGCTCGAGGAACTGCTTTGCCTTTTCGGGCGGAAGGTCGGGGGAAGGCTGTTGAGCTAGCGAAGTTCCCCGCAAGAGCGCTAGCAAGAGCACGACGACAACTGGCAAGAACCCGAGCCGTAGCTTGTTCTTCATGAGCGCCTCGAGTTTTGAATGCCGTAGCTGCACATATTGGCTCCTCGCCCTTTTATGGGCAACTGTTCTGGCTGCATGCTACGTCTCCGGGGAGAGCGGCTGTAAGCCAAGGGCGCACCGTTCTTCCTGATGGCCTGCACGATGCGATCGATTCCCCGACAGGGCATCTCCCATATCTCTCGCGCGGCATCGATCCCGTATCTGCGAACCAGTTGGTGCAATTCCAGTTCGCTGTCCGGAGTCAAGAATCCGGCACTGCGGCCCGAAGAGCTTCCGCCAACGATATTCTTTTCGATCAGGACGACGCTGAACCCTCGTTGCAGGAATCCCACTGCGGCGCTGATGCCGCTCATTCCTCCGCCAACGATCAACACGTCGCACTTGATCGACCGATTTAGCGGCGGGCAGTATTTGAACTGCTTGGTCAGTAAGGTTGTGAACCACCAGTTCTGGTTGATCATGAAATGTCCTCTGGCCGCGAGGTGGGGACTGGCGACTGGACCCACGGCTTCAAATTGAAGCTAGTCATCTGTTAGCTGCCATTTTGTCATGCTTTATGGCCGGAGCATATCAAGATCGCGATCATGGCCACGGCGCCAGCATGCCAGCGCGGAACTTGATCTGCATCGTCATCCTCCAGGTTGTGTCAACCCGGTTGTCAGCGACGTCGCGGCGCCGAGTCCAGGGCGAATGTTCCTGCCTTGGCGCAACGTTGGCGCATTGCCTTCCGATGCGGAAGGTAAGTAACTGTATGCTACGTCCAGAACTGGGAGACCCTGCCAGCGGATCAGTCGACGTCGAGGCCGGCTTTCGGATCGAATGTCCCGTGCGCAGATACTCATCAATTTCACGACTTGCAGAGGAACAAAAGACCGACGGCCCGAGCGGTCGCAAGCACTTCATGACGGCACCCTGTCTTCAGCGCTGCGCCTCGGTCCTGGCCAAAGCAGCGCCGTCATGAAGATCGTATAGGCGATGGCCACCAATATGTAGTTGACCCGCGTGGCAAAGGATTCCGCTGCCGATCCCGGCAACGGCGAGACACCGGTTCCGAACAGGATGAGGAAGATTGTAAGCGCGCCTGCGTAGAGCTTGGCGGCAGGGTTGCTCAGCGCCGCGCGGCCGCCAAACACCAGGCCGGCAACCAGCACCAGGACGAACAGCGAGGGGGTAGTGGGACGAACCTGCAACAAGGCGAACGCAAAGGATGCAGCCACGCCTCCGAGGAGATTGACCATGACGAGGCCGAAGGCTGCCCTTGCGCTCGCGATGACATCGAGCTGCGACAACAGCGATGCGACGGTGATTGGAATGACGATCGCCGTGGCGAGGCCGTCCCGTGTCAGGCAAGCGAGCACGGCGATCAGCAGAATGATGGCATTGGCGGCGGCATAGCGCACGGCGCGAGGGTTTGCAGCAGGTGCCGGGGCTTGGATATCAGAACTACCTCGGTCGGGTATGATCGCATGGGCTATCCACATCAGGATCGCTCCACTGACCACGCCCTGTACAAGGATCGACAGGATGGAATCGCCGAGATCGCGGTTGAGCACGGTCAGCAACGGCACCATTACGGCGACCACAAGGACAAGAAAGATCGCCCCGCCGCCCTTGCCGTTCGCCTGCAGGTAGAAACAGACGAAATAGACGAGCCCGAGCAGCAGCAGCAGGACTGGCGGCCGGTCGCCTGTCAGTACCGCGACGGCCTGCAGAAGCGCGCCGGCGACAAGAATGAGGATCGCCATTCCCAGCGCCTGTTTCAGCTGCAGCGGGCGGGAACTGGTGATCAGGAACTGCGCCGCGAACAATGGTCCCAGAAAGGGGATGATCGCCCCCGACAGAACCGACCACGTGAAGCCGACGGCTACGGCCAGCGCGATGCGCAAACCCTTGCGCCTGGCATTGGCGTGCGCAAGCTCGCCATCAGCTGACATAGGTCAGGACCGACAACACGCGCATCCAGATGCGGCCGATCGCGTTGGTCACCGGATTGTCGCCGGTATAGATCACCACGTTCGCCTGCGAGCCGTAGCGCACGCCCTTGGGCCTGCCCTCGTCGAGGATCAGGCGGACCGGAAAGCTCTGTGGCGTTCTCACCCATCCGCTTTCGGTGGAGATCTTCGGCAGCCCGGTCTTGGGGTCGACACTTCCCTGGGCTACGCCCATCCCGACGCTCTCGACCGTCGCACCGAAGACCTGGCCGGGCAAGAGATCGAACAAGACGTCCGCGTGGTTGCCGGCTGCGACGTTCTCGAGGCTGTTCTCCTTGAACGCCGCGGTGATCCACACCGTGCCGACGTCGATGAAGGTCATGGCGCTTTGGCCGGCGCCGACAACGCCTCCGACGGAAAGCTGCAGGTTGGTGACGACGCCCTCGGCCGGCGCCAGGACCGTAGTGCGCAAGAGATCGAGCTGCGCGCGTTCAAGCGCGGCCAGCGACTCCTTCAGCTGCGGATTGTCGGCGCCGGCTGGCCCAAGCTCTTCCTGCGCCTGCTTGAGGTCCGCTTCTGCGGCGACGACCGAGGCATTTGCCTGGTCCACCGCCGCCTTGGCCTCGTCGTACTTCGCCTTGGCATAGACGCCGCGCTTGACCAACTCCATGGCCCGGTTGGCCTGCTCCTGGACGTTGTCGCGGATCGCCCTTGCTTCCACGAGGCGTGCCTGGACGGCATCGACGGAGGCTGTCGAAGCGCCGATCGTCTGGCCTACCCGGGCAAGCCGAGCTTCAGCCTCTGCGACGGCCAGTTGGTATTGCTGGGGATCGATGCGAAACAGCACCTGGCCAGGCTTCACGCCGCTGTTGTCGGCCACGCCCACTTCGATGACCCGGCCGGTGACCTCCGGCGCGATACCGACGACATAGGCGCTGACCGTCGCCTGCGATGAAGAAGGCGTGCGCCTTTCCATGAAGACAGCTATCACGAACAGCAGGCAAGCCAGCAGCAGCACGCCAAGCGCGACCCGGCGCAGCGGGTTGCCCTTCGTCGCAGGCGTATCCGGCCCGTCAGCGGCGTTGTCTTGAGAGGTCCCGGTTGCGTCGGACGCCATGGCATCTTCTCCCAGTCAGACTAATATCGCGCCATGGGCGGATGCTTGCTTGATTGTCAGCTTCGGCCCGGAAAACCCCGCAAGGATAAACTGCGCGAAGGCAAGAGCTAAGCGACCCCTCATCGTATCCACACTATACACTGTCTTCAGATGGTTCCAGTCAATCGGGGGTAAGTTACATGTGGGAGCTGCCGGATTTTCGGATTTGCTAGACAATCCGTTTCCGATAACCGACAATTCCTCACTAGCAGTGTTGTCGAGATCGAGGGACCTTCCGATGGATTTCGCAGTCATTGATGCAGCTCTCGTGACAAAACTTCTCCTGCTCCTGCTGATTGGCATGGGACCGAAGATCGCGCTGGTGCCATTTCTGGAAAAGACCCAGAAGTTCGACGCAGAAACCAAGGTCAAGATAGGCCGCCAGATGGTTTTGGCGGCTCTTGTCACGGCTCTGATCCTCTTTGCCACCGGCGCTCTGCTGATGCGACTGCTACATATCACTGGCGGTGCGGTTGCGGTCGCTGGCGGCATTATCCTGGCGCTCCTCGCGATCAAGATGGCGTCTGGACCGACCGAAAAGCACGAGGAGGATTCGGGCCTGCCGCAGGACCCGGAAAAGATCGCGATTTTTCCACTTGCCATTCCCTACTTGCTCAACCCCGTCGGCATCACGGTCGTTATCATTGCCTCCGGCGAAGTGGTCTCGGTTGCAAGTGCGGCGCTCGTGGTGGGGCTCATCCTGCTCGTCGCCGCATTTGATTACCTGGTGTTCACCAACATCGACGCGCTGGCGAAGCGAATGAAGCCGGCCAGTCTTATCGTCTCGGAGGTTGTCTTCGGCATTCTGCTGACCGCGGTTGCCGTCCAACTGGTCGTTAGCGGATTGGTCAAACTTGGGATCATCACCGCGAGCGTCACACACTGATTTCGTGCTCGCCATCCCGCCATGAACAATACCGCCACTACCGTTGCTGACACGCATCAGAAGGCGCTGGAGGTCAATCTCGATGCGACGAGTTTCGGCTCGTTCGCCGAGATCGGGGCGGGTCAGGAAGTGGCGCGATGGTTTCTGCGCGTCGGCGCCGCGTCGGGCACAGTGGCCAAGACCGTCTCAGCCTACGACAAGGAAGTGAGTGACGACCTTTACGGCTCCGGGACACGTTACGTGTCCAGACCGCGGCTTGAGACGATGCTCGATTGTGAATGGAAATCCCTCGTGCAACAGGTCGGAGATGCGCGCGGCAAAGACACACGCTTGTTCGCCTTCGCCGATACCATCGCCGCCCGCAACTTTGCCGGCACCAACGATTGCCACGGCTGGATCGGCGTCCGCTTTCAGGATCACCCGCGGGCTGAGGCGAGCGACATTCTGCTGCACGTAAACCTTCGCGATAATGCCAACCTGCTTCAGCAAGAGGCGGTCGGCATTCTGGGTGTGAACCTGCTACATGCGTTGCTGAATGAGCGGGCAGCCCCCGGTGATTTGCCGGCGAGAATGTTCGACAACCTTGCGAATGATCGCCTCGAAATTGATCAGATCGTGATGCGAGGCAGCGCGTTCGCGGGATGCCAGATGGACGAACTGCACACGGCCTTGGCACGCGACGGCCGGGCTCAGGCGGTGACGCTAGACAGTGACGGTGTGGCTGTCGCTGCCAACGAATTTCTCTATAAGAAGTCTGTGGCTATCATACCGTTGGCGAGCGACCCGCGCGACGATCTTTCACCGGAGGCGATTGCGGCGTGCCTGGAAACGCTCCGCCGCGAGGTCGTTGGGAATCCTGAGGTGAAGGACGTCATCGGCGTGCGCCTGATGGTCGTCGATTCTGATGCTCCGCTGCCTGCAATGGGCAAGGGCGCGGCGATGATGACGCGGCATCGCCAGTTGTACCGTGCCACCGCATTTGCGCGTCGATATACGCAGGCTCCGTTGCGTTTTGCCGTGCCGCTGCCTGCGTTGATACGGATTTTCGACGATGTGAGATACCAGCACCTGGAAGGCCGCCTGCTCGAGGGTATCGCGCGGCTTTTCGGCTCCAACGTGCGTGTACTGGCCTATCCATGCCCTCGCGAGTTGCTTCCCCTGCTCGAAACTGAGCTGGGACGCGGATGGGAGGTTGACGGCAGCCGGCAATGGATAACTGCCGATCAGTTGCGCCCCGCACCCCCTCTACTGCATCTTTATGAATATCTGCTGGCCAGTGGCTTCCTCGTTGCAATGCCTGGCAACTAGCAGCATCAGAGGTGGTTTTCGATTTATGAGGACCCGTCCCACTGCCTCGGCCGCTTAAGCGCGGCTCGGCATGCAGAATTTCAACCTGCATCCTGCGGCGGGCCGGATGCGCAGCGGACCACTTAACCGTGGCATACCGGACAGCGGCGATGAAGAGGGCCGTGGTAACCCCGAACATCATCAGCCCGTTGGCCGCCTGAAGCGGCGCAAGTCGCGCTCTCGTAGAGGCGCGGCGGGGCCGATTCGTCTAGTTTAGGGGCGCGACCTGAGCAATTCTTATTCTTGCGGCTTTCGGCAACGGCCGGGAGGCTGGCGTCAGGGTACCGCGTGGAGGGGCTGTGGGGAATGTAAGTTACGTGGCTGGCTGGCTAAGGCAGCTATGTGGATCAAAAGATCGCCGGCTCTGTGCGATCCGGTCTGCTCTGCTTAGTTCCGATGCTGTGGCGACGCGTATTCTGCGGCTTTGGTCGCGACAGCGCGTCAAAGCTCAATTTGCCTTCCGACGTCATCGGCGCTTTCAGCGAGTTCGCTTTCGCGACGCCGGCTTCAGTTCGCCGGTCATTTTCATCACGCCGTTGACGACGAGGCTCCTGGGACGGAGGCCCTTGAAGCAGGCTGCATCGCTTACCTCCACAAACCCTTGCCCGGAACATCTCTCATCGGCGCGATATGTCGAGTAATGGCCCCGGCAAAGTGCAGTTTTCCCCCACTGTCAATTGTGCTGTTGCCTCGCATTGGGCTGCGTGCGTTCGACGTAAGTTACATAAAGTCGCTGGTGCAGCGGGGCCTATTGGCGCATCTTTTCGCCTGTGGACAAGCGTCCCCAACTAAGGACGCTGGCGCCGGCCCTCAAAGCCATTCTGCCGCCTGGAAAGCCATTCTGCCGCCTGGGAGGAGGGGGTGAGATGGGGACCTTTCTTGCCGCCGGAGCTGTCGTGGCTTTCTTATTTCCGGGACTGCTTTTCGCAGACGGATAGGCGGGCCGGCACAAAGGCCTGCCGGGACGACGACAAGCAGGGAGGATCAAAGCATGACGGGCAGTGACATGTTGAAGGCGGGCGCTGCGGCGCTGGCGCTGCTGCTTGCCGGGCTTGGTTCGGCGCACCCTGTCCTTGCACAAGAACAGGTCGCGGCGGCTGACGCTTCGGGCGCTGCGATGACTTCCCCGGAGCCACTGGGCGCCGACGAAATGGAGGTCCTGGTTGCGCGGATTGCGCTCTATCCGGACGAGCTGATCGCGGTGATCACGGCGGCAGCGCTCTATCCGCTTGAGATCGTCGAGGCGGCTCGCTTCCTCGACCGGTACGCGAAGGACAAGAGCTTGAAGCCGAAGGAGAGTTGGGACGGCTCCGTGGTGTCGCTGCTCAACTATCCGGACATCGTCAAGATGATGAGCGACGACCTTGAATGGACGCAGGCGCTCGGCGACGCCATCGCCTACCAGCAGAAGGACGTGCTGGTAGCCATCCAGCAACTGCGCGACGAAGCGGTCGCCAAGGGCGTCATCAAGACCGACGACAAGATACAGGTGGTCAAGGAGAACGACAACGTCGTCATCAAGTCGGCGAGTTCCGAGGTGATCTACGTGCCGCAATATCCGCCTCAGATGCTCTATGAGCCCGACTATGTGTGGGAGCCGATCCGCTACTATCCCGACCCCTACCCTTATTACTGGTATCCCGGGGCTACCTTCTTCGCCGGGGCGGTGACGGGCGCCATCTGGGCGGCCGCCGTCGACTGGGACGACTGGGGCGTGTGGGGCGGCCGCTGGGACGGCGGCGACATCGACATCGATTGCAACAACTGCTTCAACAACCGCGACTTCAACGGCAAGGTCAACTTCAATGACGTGGACTGGAGGAACGTCGACCGCGACAAGATCAACATCGACCGCAACCAGTTCAACCAGAACAACATCAAGAACCGGATCGAAAAGAACGGCGACAACGCCATTCGCGATCGCGCCAAGGACATCAAGAAGCGCGACCATGTCGCCAACAGGGGGCCGGGCAAGGCGGCTGGAACCAGGGACATTCGCAAGAGCACGCTGGATGGGCTGAAGGGCCAGGGAGGTCAGGCGACAAACAGGCCGGCCAACAAGTCGAACATCAATCGCCCTGCGGCGAAGCCGACCGCCAACCGTCCAGCAGCCAAGCCGGCCAATGTCAGCCGCCCGGCCGGCAAGCCCAAGCCGGCGACGAGGGTCGACAATCGCCCGAAGAAGCCGTCCGGGCTCGGCAACGTCGACCGCGGCAAGGCAACCAGGGTCAGCTCCAACCGGGGCCACAAGTCGATGGGCGGTGGCAGTCGCGGAGGCGGCGCCCACAAGCAGATCAGGCGACCCAGCGGCGGCGGGCGGCGGCGTTGAGGCAACGGGAGGACGGGATCATGACCAGGATGTTCGGCACCACCCGTTTCACGGGTCTTCATCACCGCGTCTGCGCAGCCGCCATCGCCTTCGGCCTCGCTCTGTCGCTGTCGCCAGTCGCCTCCGCGCAGGATGTGGCGGCGCCGGATGCCGCCACCCCCGAGATCGCTTCGCTGGCGGCCGCCACCGAGCCACCCCTCTTCGACACGCCGGAGGCGGCGCTCGATGCCTTTAAACAGGCGCTTCAGGCGGAAGGCTCGGACGCGGTCGCAGCACTGCTCGGCCTCGACGCCGCAAAACTCAAGGCCGACGAGAACACCGACGACACGCTCGCGGCGATCAAGGAAGGCGCCGCAAAGCAGCTGGTGCTCGACGGCGAGGGTGACCGCCGCACGGTGCAGATCGGCGAGAAGCTGTGGCCCCTGCCGTTCCCGATCGTCAAGGGCAAGGACGGCAAATGGGCCTTCGACACTTATGCGGGTTTGGAGGAGATCGTGAACCGTCGCGTCGGTGAGAATGAACTCACCGCGATCGAGACGATGCGCGCCTATGTCGACGCACAGGAGGACTATGCCTCCCGGGATCGCGACGCGGACGGCGTCGCGGAGTTCGCGCAGAAGCTGATCAGCTCGGAAGGCACAGCCGACGGGATCTACTGGCCGACCGACGCGGTCAACGGCGAAAGCCCGGCGGGCGACCTCAGCTTGTCCGAGCTCGACGACGCGGCCAAGGGCGAAGGTTATTTCGGTTACAAGTACAAGATCCTGACCGGACAGGGCGACAGGATCGCCGGCGGCGCCTACGACTACCTCATCAACGGCAACATGATCGCCGGCTTCGGCCTCATCGCCTGGCCAGCCAAATACGGCGAGACGGGCGTCAAGACCTTCGCCGTGAACCAGCACGGCGTCGTCTACGAAACCGACCTCGGTCCGACTACCGGGCAGATCGTCAAATACATCGATCGCTTCAATCCAGATGAAACTTGGGAGGTCGTCGCCGATTGAGAGAAAAGCGTTCCATGTGTCCAAGTTGATACCGGCAGGTCCCGAGGGGGCGACGCCAGACGGACCGGGAGCGTCGTTGATCCAGATCAAGGAAACGAGACGTGCTCGTCGACAAATACCAGTGTTGGCGAAAAGGGAGGGAATAATGAGGAAAATAGGCGCAATTTCGATTCTAGCAGGGCTCGCCGCCTTCGGGATTGCCGGGTTTGGACTTGCACGGCCAGCCACCGCCCAGGAGACCACCGATGTCGGCACCCTCGACGCGGCGAAGGCGGAGAAGGCGTTTTCAAGCAAGCCGATCTACTCACCCTATGCGGGGCGCAACTTTCCGACCCGCCCACTGTTCGGTGACACTCATCTGCACACTGGAGCCTCGTTCGACGCCGGCGCGTTCGGCGCGCGGCTGACGCCGCGAGACGCCTACCGCTTCGCCCGCGGCGAGGAGATCACGGCGTCGAGCGGCCAGCCTGCCAAGCTGTCGCGGCCGCTCGACTTCCTGGTGGTGGCCGACCACTCCGACAATATGGGCATGTTCCCCGACCTTTTCGCCGGCAAGCCGGAGGTCATTGCCGATCCGCAGGCCAAGTCCTGGTACGAGGAGATCAAGGCGGGACAGGGCGGCAAGGCGGCGCTGGAGATCATCTTCAGTTTCGGCAAGGGCACGCTGCCCAAGGCGATGATCTATGGCCCGGACACGCGCCCCTACAAGAACGCTTGGCAGGATACGGTAAAGGCCGCTGAGGAATACAACGATCCCGGCCGGTTCACCGCCTTCATCGGCTATGAATGGACCTCGAACACGGCGGGCAACAATTTGCACCGCAATATCATCTTCCGCGACAATGCCGACAAGGCCGATCAGGTCGTGCCCTATACGACGCTTAAGCCCTTGGGCAGCGACAATCCGCGCGATCTATGGAAGTGGATGCAGGCCTATGAGGACAAGACCGGCGGCAACGTGCTGGCGATTGCGCACAACGGCAATCTGTCCAACGGCCGCATGTTCCCGCTGATCGAATCCTTCACCGGCAAGCCGGTTGACAAGGAATATGTCGAGCAGCGCTCCAGGTGGGAACGCCTCTACGAGACAACCCAGACAAAGGGCGACGGCGAGGCGCACCCGGTCTTATCGCCCAATGACGAGTTTGCGGATTTCGAGACCTGGGATTTTGGTAATCTCGATGCCAGCGAGCCGAAGACGCCTGACATGCTCGAGTTCGAATATACGCGGTCCGCGCTAAAGAACGGCCTCAAGCTCGAAGCCGAACTCGGCACGAACCCCTATAAGTTCGGGCTGGTCGGCAGCTCCGATGCGCATACCGGCCTTGCTGCCATGGAAGAGGAAAACTTCTTCGGCAAGACGACGCCGCAGGAGCCGAGCCGCGAGCGTCTGACGGCGACGTTCGTCAAGGATGCCAAGACCGGCATTACGGTCATGGACTGGGAGGTCGGCGCGTCGGGTTACGCCGCCGTGTGGGCGGCGGAGAACACCCGCGAGTCGCTGTGGGACGCCATGCAGCGCAAGGAGACCTACGCCACAACAGGGCCACGCATGGCGGTGCGCCTTTTCGGCGGCTGGGATTTCGAGCCGGCCGATGCTGAGACCCGCAACCCCGGCGCGATCGGCTACGGCAAGGGCGTTCCCATGGGCGGCGACCTGACCAAGGCGCCCGAAGGCAAGACGCCGACCTTCCTCGTGGCGGCGCTGAAGGATCCGATCGGGGCCAATCTCGACCGCTATCAGATCATCAAGGGCTGGCTCGACGACAAGGGCGAGACCCATGAGCAGGTCTACGACGTGGTGTGGGGCGGTGACCGCAAGCGTGGCACTGACGGCAAGGTGCCGTCGGTCGGCAGCACGGTCGATATCGAGAACGCAACATGGACCAACACGATCGGCGCGCCCGAGCTGATTGCGGTGTGGAAGGACCCGGACTTCGACCCGAAGCTGAAGGCCTTCTACTACGGGCGCGTCATCGAGATACCGACGCCGCGCTGGACCGCCTACGACGCCAAGCGGTTCGGCACGAAGCCGCTCGAAGGCACGCTGATGACCGTTACCGAGCGCGCCTATACCTCGCCCATCTGGTACACGCCGTAAAAGCCTTGCCGCCAACGCGTGAGAACAAGGAATGGTAACATGATGCATCCATCGAGAAGTCTGAGCGAGACAGTTCGGACCGTTATTACGGTGCTGGCGCTTTGCGGGCTGGCCGGCGTGACGGGTACTCAGTCCGCCGCGGCCGATGACGCCGGGGCGAAGCAAATGTTCAAGGCCATGACCGACTACCTTGCCGGTCAGCAGGCTTTCTCGTTCAACTATGACGCGACAGTCGACGTCGTCACGGCCGACATGATGAAGGTTGGCCTCGCGAGTTCCGGCTCACTCGCGCTGCAACGCCCGGACAAGGCGCGCATGACCAGGACCGGCGTGGTCGATGTCGAACTGACCTATGACGGAAAGACAGTGTCAGCGATCGGGAAGAACCTGAACGTCTATACGAAGATCCCCCTGGAGGGCTCGGTCGACGACATGATCGACACGCTCCGCTTCGCTCATGGCGTCGAAGCGCCGGCCGCCGACCTTCTGTCGGCCAACGCCTTCGCGATCATGATGGAGAACGTCACGGCGGGCAAGGACCTGGGAAGCGGCGTGATCGGTGGCGAGGTCTGCAACCACCTGGCCTTCCGCACCAAGGACACCGACTGGGAGATATGGATCGCCGATGGCGATACGCCCCGTCCCTGCCGTTTCACCATCACCAGCAGGATGATGGCCATGGCGCCGTCATACACAGTGCAGATTTCCGACTGGAAGGCCGGCAAGGACGTGGCCGCTGACGATTTCATGCTGCAGACGGGGGATGCCAAGGAAGTGAAGATCGAGGAGATGCCCGGGCTGGACGATCTCGCCGGCCTGCTTGAAGAAGGAGACGCGCAATGAGGTCGTCCACCAAGGCGGTAATCGCATCATTCGCGCTGTTGTTCGGCGCCTCGGACTTCCACATCGCCGACTGGCGGGTGGGCATGGGTCTCTTCAACCCGGTCTCCGATGCCGAAGCGCGCGTTGGGCGTCCGGCGACCCCCGGCAGCGTTGCGGGCGTCGCTCGCAGGACCACGCGCCGCGTGATCCGCCGCGGCGCCTATATCGGCGCCATTCCCGCCGGCTGTCGGTATGGTAGCTACTACGGCTATAGCCTCTACTACTGCGGGGGCGTCTATTATCAGAGATCCGGTGGCGGCTACGTCGTGGTATATTTCTAGGCAACGATGCTTGGAAGCATTGCGAAGGATCCGGTTTCAAATGAAAACGAAAAGTACCCTCCGCGGATTGACGGCGATGGCCCGGGACCGGTCGCCTTCTACCGCGCCGCCGCACTCATGAAGCAGCTTGGAGCGAGTCTGGCGGAGGCGAAGCTGGCCGAGGCGGGCGAGGCCATGTCAGTCGTGCTCATTCCGCAGGTCATGTGGACGCGTTTCGAAGTCGGCCGTGAAGGCGTCGGCGCCAAGAGCCACGCCGACGGGCCGGCAAGCGGCGACGTCGTGATCGTCACCAGCGAGAAGGTCGTTCGGGCTCTGGTGGACGGCAGCTTGAACGCGGCCGAGGCCGAGGATCATGGGCTGCTGCGCTTCTACGGCGGCCAGGAGAAGATCGCCACCATACCGAACGTCTTGGCGAGAGCGAAACGGCCAGATTCGGCAGCGCCGGAACGCGGGCCGGGCGTCGAGCCGAACATCTAGAACGAGATTTCGCAGATGAGCCCTATTTCGCAGATGAACCCTGGCGTCCGCACCGCCCCCCGGCCATGGGCGCACGGCCCAATGCTGAAGCCGCTGTTGAAAGAACCGCTCCTCCACTTCCTCTTGATCGCTCTCGCGATCTTCGCGGTCCACGGGCTGTTGGGCGATGACGCGGAGGAGAAGAAGGCCAGCATCGTCGTCACGGCGCCGAAGATCGAGCAGATGGCCACCCTGTTCGCCAAGACCTGGCAGCGCCCGCCGACTGCTGACGAACTCAAGGGGCTGATCGACGATCACGTGAAGGAGGAAATCTTCGTCCGCCGGGCGCTTGAACTCGGCCTCGACAAGGACGACACGGTCGTCAGACGGCGTCTTCGCCAGAAGATGGAGTTCCTGAACGACGCCGACGCCGAGACGGAGGACGCGACGGAGGTGGAGCTGCAAGCCTATCTGGCCGCCAATCCGGACGCGTTCAGGGTCGACGGCATGCTGGCCTTCCAGCAGGTGTTCCTCAACCCGCAGCGGCGCGGCGACGCGATCGACCAGGACGCCGCATCTGTACTGGAGGCGCTGCTGGCCGACCCGGCTGCGGACCCTTCTCCGCTCGGTGACCCGACCCTGCTGCCGCCCGGGCTGCCGCTTTCCGGCGCCGCATCGATCGCCCAGACCTTCGGCTTCGATTTCACCGAAGCGCTCGGCAAGGCGCCCGTGGGCCATTGGACGGGTCCCGTCACCTCCACCTTCGGGCTGCACCTGGTGCGCGTGACGGAACGCGTGCAAGGCCGGACGCCGGCGCTCGTCGAGGTGCGCGAGGCGGTGGCACGGGAGTGGACGAACGCCAGGCGCAAGGAACTCGAAGATGAGCGCCTGGCTGAACTGCTCAAGGGCTATCAGGTCACCATCGAGAGCACGGACGGCACGGACGCCAGCCAGTGACGCGACTTGGTGCGATACTCACCGCCTTGCTCGCCGCCGTCGTCACGGTGCTTCTCACCGTACCCGCGATCGCTCATGAGGTCCGGCCGGCCTATCTCGACATGCGCGAGACGGCGAGCGACGCGTTCGCCATCGTCTGGAAGGTCCCCGCTGTGGGCGATATGCGCCTCGGGCTCCATGCCCGCCTGCCCGGCTCCTGCGTGGAGAAGACCGAGCCGGTCGGCTCTATCGAGGCCGGGGCCTATCTGGAGCGATGGTCCGTCGCCTGCCCCGGCGGTCTGAAAGGCCGCGAGATAGGCGTCGACGGGCTTGGATCGACGATGACCGACGCGCTGGTCCGCATCCAGTACGCGACGGGCGACACGGAGGTCGCTCGCCTGCTGCCGGAGGAGCCGGCCTTCGTCGCGGCAGGAACGCAGACCGGCCTCGAAGTGGCGCGGACCTATTTCCTGCTCGGTGTGGACCATATCCTGTCGGGCCTCGACCACCTGCTGTTCGTATTGGCGCTGATGCTGCTCATCCGCGACCGCTGGATGCTGGTGAAGACGATCACAGCCTTCACGGTGGCGCACAGTATCACGCTGGCCGGTGCATCGCTCGGCTATTTCAGCCTGCCGCAGGCGCCGGTCGAGGCGACGATCGCGCTCAGCATCGCCTTCGTGGCGAGCGAACTGGTCAAGATGAAGCCGGGCGAGCGGCGGCTTTCGGAGACCTATCCATGGGTTGTCGCCTTCGCGTTCGGGCTGTTGCACGGCTTCGGCTTCGCCGGCGCGCTGAAGGAAATCGGCCTGCCGCAAGCCGACGTGCCGCTCAGCCTGCTGACGTTCAACCTCGGCGTCGAGGCGGGCCAGTTGATCTTCGTCGCCGCGACGCTGGTGCTGATCGCGGCGGCGGGCGCGCTGGTCAGGGTGCCGCCTGCCCCGGCCCGCCTGGCCGGCGCCTACGCGATCGGCACGGCGGCGATGCTATGGCTGGTGCCGAGGATCGCCGGCTTGGCGGCGTGACCGAGGCTAGAACAGGGCCGTCGCCGGATGGCCCAGATCGCCGCAGGTTTCGGCCCACTGCGGTCATTCGAGACCTAGACTAAGCTGTGGAGCCTCAACAGGTTGTCCAGGGTTAGATCGAGGCGACTGATGCGTGGTTTGGACTTTAGGCTGCCGTGTGGGCGATGCCAATTGTATCTGTGCAGCCAGACAGGCAGTTCGGCGGCGCGGTGATCTGAAGTCGGATAGGCTATCGGGCGTCTCGCTCCCGCCACTCAGCGTCGATTGCTGCGCAGGAGCGAATCGCGGAAGGATTCGATGTGGGCACGCATTGCCACCGCCGCCTCCTCCGCATTTCGACGCTCCATGGCGCGCAGGATACTCCTATGTTCTTCGTCGATCTCTGCAAGATGCGCCTCATTCTCGAAGGACAGCGCCCAGAAGCGCTGCGCCCGCCCGTGCAGAACGTTCAGAATGTCGATCAGAATAGGATTTGCCGAGGCTTGGGCGATCCCTTCGTGAAACTGGCGGTCGAACTCCATAACCTTCAGCATGGCGCGTGACGCGACAGCCTCGGTGAAAGCATCGCAAGACTTGGCGAGCCCCTCGATCTGCTCGCCATTGATGCGGTCGGCCGCCAGCCTCATGCACAAGGTCTCGTTCGCTAATCGAACTTCAATGAGATCGAGCGCGTCGTCGATCGATAGCGGCGCGACGATGACACCCTTTCGCGGAAGAATTTGCACCAGTCGCTCGGTCTCCAACCGATGCAGCGCGTGATTGATGGGCGTTCTTCCCAGTCCGAGTTCGTCGACCAACGTGGCCGTGTTAAGATATTCGCCCGGACGATAGGCGAGCGTAATCAGTTTCTCCCGGAGCATGCCATAGGCAAGTTCGTTCCGGGATACGATACCTTTGTCGATATCTCCTCCACCGCGCTTCTTCATGATCCTCCCCAACTTCCACGACACCTCGAATAGCGCGTCGTCATTTATCACGTCACAGGCTTGAAATGCTACATAGAGATATGTAGTATCACGGTGAAATTTTACACACCGTTCAACGAGCAACCTGTCGGCGATGACGGTCGGCCTTGCCCGAATACGGAGTGTAGATCGGGGAATTGATGCAGCTCGAATTTGTTGTCGAAGGCGAGGCCAAGGAGGTTCTCAAGGCGGAGATCTCCGAACTGGTGGTCGCGGGTTGGGCAGGTCGTGACAAGGCGACAGTCGAACATCATATCTCCGAGCTTGCAGCGCTCGGCGTATCACGTCCAAGCAGGGTTCCACTTTACTATCGGGTCGCCGAAAACAATCTGACCCAAGGCGATCGCATCCAGGTTCTTGGGGGCGCCTCTTCCGGTGAAGTCGAATGCTTCCTTTTCGCTGCGGCAGATCAGCTTTATGTCACACTGGCCTCCGATCACACCGACCGCGAACTCGAAGCGCACGGCGTGGCGCAATCCAAGCAGGTATGCCCCAAGCCGATCGCCCGAACCGCGTGGCGCTACAATGACATCGCGGACCATTGGGACGAGCTCTACATAAGGTCATGGATCCAGGAGGAAGGTGGGCGCACGCTATACCAGGAAGGCCAGCTGGCCACTCTGCTGCGACCCGACGACCTGATTGCCGGGTATGGTTCCAACTCTCCAGGTCTCTCCGACGGCACCGGATTGTTCTGTGGGACTGTCGGCGTCATTGGACGGATACGGCCTTCCTCTGTGTTCGAAATGGAGTTGTGCGACCCCCGAATCCGACGCTCAATCCTCCACAGCTATTCAATCCAAACCCTGCCTCTGGTCGCATAGGAGACGGCGGTGGCGTGGGTTTTGGAAGGTCGCTCCAACTTGACTGCGAAAGACAGGCTAGATGCCGTGCTTGCGACGTTGCAACGCGCAGGACTGGACGATAAACGCGTATTCACGCGCGTGTATTTCGATATGGCCCGTCTGGAGGCCGAAGCTGCGGACATGCGGGCTGAACGCGGAGCCGTGCTAGGCCCCCTGGATGGAGCCATCGTCTCGATCAAGGACCTTTTCGACGTCAAGGGGGAAGCGACCCTAGCGGGAGGCCTGCCTTTTCCCGAGACGGAGCCCGCCACGAGCGATGCGGCGGCGGTGGCGGCCCTGCGCGATGCCGGCGCCGTCATAATCGGCAAGACAAACATGACCGAGTTCGCCTTTTCCGGCCTCGGCTTGAATCCTCACTACGGAACACCCGCGAACGCTCGCGATCCCGAGCGGATTCCGGGCGGATCGTCGTCGGGAGCGGCACTCTCCGTCGCACTTGGCCTGGCGGATATCGCGATCGGCTCGGATACCGGCGGGTCGATCCGCATACCGGCGGCGCTGAACGGGCTCGTCGGTTTCAAACCCGGGCAGAATCGCATTTCGCGTAGGGGAATGTACCCGTTGTCCTTCACCCTGGACTGCGCGGGCTTTATTGCGAGCGACGTTGACAAGATCAAGGCTGCATACAGCGCGCTCGCGGACGATGACGCGCTGCTGGAGCCAACGCCTTTGAAGCCTCGCTTCGGTGTCCCCCGCGGCTTCCTATTCACCGAGATGGACGAACACACCCGTGTTGCGTTCGAGGACACGGTGACAATGCTCGCAGGAGCCGGATACGCTATCTGCGACCTGGACCTGGATGAGCTTCTAAGGGAACCGTTCCGCCTTCAGCAAAAAGGCACCATCGTCGGAGCCGAAGCGGCCTTCATACACGCCAGGCACCTCGACAATCCGGACCGGCTCGATCCTTTCGTCCTGGCGCGCATCCGCAGGGGGCAATCGCTGGATGCCGCGACCTATCTCGCGATACAGAAGGAGCGGGCGGCTCTCCTGCCCAAGCTCGACGCGGCGATGGAGGGCTTCGATGTCCTTCTGCTTCCGACCGTACCGTTCATCGCTCCCAAGTTCACGGACCTGCAGGGCATGGACAATCTCGATCGGGCGAATTCGCTCATTCTTCGAAATACTTCGGTCTTCAATTTCTTCGATCTGCCGGCGCTTTCATTGCCTACATCCCCGACACGCACCCCGCATCCGGTCGGGATGATGCTCGTGGGTCGCCGCTTCGCTGAAATGACGCTGATTTCGGCTGCGTCCGCTGTCGAGCGCACGACCAGGCGCAAGAGCAACTGAGGAAGGACCACCATGGACGACGACATCCACTACCTCGGCCTCTTGGAGTTGACGCGAAGAATGCACGCGGGCGAGCTCTCGCCGGTTGAGGTTACCGAAGCCCAGCTACGGCGCATCGAAGTGCTAGACGATGGCCTCAAAAGCTTCGCGCTGGTGACGCCGGAACTGGCGCGCGCCCAAGCGAGGACAGCAGAAGAGGAAATCCGGCGCGGCGAAATTCGCGGGCCCTTGCACGGAGCCCCCATAGGTCTGAAGGATCTCTGCTGGACGAAGGGAATTCCGACCGCCGGCGGCATGACAATCTATGCGGACTTCCGGCCGGAGGAGGACGCGACCGTCACAAGGAGATTGCAGGCCGCGGGCACGATCTGCCTCGGCAAGCTGCAGAACACGGAAGGCGCGTTCGCGGACCATCACCCTGAGATCGCGTCGCCGGTCAATCCGTGGAACGCCGCCCACTGGCCAGGCGTCTCCTCCAGCGGGTCGGGCGTGGCGACGGCGGCGGGGCTCTGCTTCGGTTCCCTGGGCTCCGATACCGGAGGCTCGATCAGGTTCCCCTCGGCTGCGAACGGCGTTACCGGGCTGAAGCCTACTTGGGGGCGCGTAAGCCGCTACGGTGTTTTCGAGCTCGCGGCCACGCTGGACCATATCGGACCGATGACCCGCAATGCCGAGGACGCTGCCGCGATGCTGACCGCGATCGCAGGTTCCGACCCCAACGATCCCACCGCCGCGCAGGTGCCCGTGCCAAACTATCTCGCCGGGATCGCCGATGGCTTCAACGGGTTGCGGATCGGCATCGATCCTACTTTCAACGCACGCGGCCTTGACGCGGCGACGACCGCGGCGCTTGCTTCCGCCATCGAGATTGTCAGGTCGATTGGCGGCGATGTCAGGGAGATCAGGTTCCCTGACAGCGAAGCGATCGTGGCCGACTGGCTGCCGGCCTGCGGCGTGGAGACGGCCGTCGCGCACGAGGCCACCTATCCCACCCGAAAAAGTGAATACGGGCCGGGCCTGGCGGGCCTCATCGAGCTTGGCCGCGGCCTTTCCGGCATGGAACTCCAGAAAATCGCCCTGCGTCGCAACGCCTTCCGGGGCCGTGTCGCGGCTATGTTCCAAGAAATCGACCTGCTCATCGTGCCGGCGCAGGCTTTCGCCTCGCCCACCGTCGAGAAGATGGCCACGCTCGGTGAGGACGCGGACCTGCTCCAAGGGTTGTTGCGCTTCACCTGCATCTTCGACATGTCAGGCAATCCGACGATCACAGTGCCCTGCGGATTCACCGAGCAGGGTACGCCGGTCGCGTTTCAGTTCGTCTCGAACCACTGGGACGAAGCCAAACTGTTCCGTGCGGGCCACGCCTTTCAACAGGCCACCGAATGGCACCGCAGACATCCAGCTCTGTAAATGGAGAGAGCACCGTGAACGACAAACATTGGGTCACCCGTTCCATCATGGCGGCGCGCGGCGTCGCGGGAAAGGAAACGGGAAAGAAGCATGTCCTGACCGAGGCCGACCAGAAGACGTTCCACTACGTTTATGGTCCCTATGCCGCCCCGACGCTTACCGTCGATCCAGGCGATACAGTGGTGGTCGAGACGCAGGACGCATTCGGCGGCGCCATCAAGTCGGAAAGCGACAAGCCGAGCGAGAAAACCAACCATCCCTATCTCAATCCCCAAAGCGGACCGATCTTCGTCCGCGGGGCAAAGAAGGGCGATTGCCTGGCCGTCCACATCAAGGCGGTCGAGACGCGCGGGCCTCAGCCGGCGGGAACGACATGCCTCATCCCCGAATTCGGCGGCCTCGTCGGCACTTCCATGACCGCGACCTTGAACGCGCCGTTGCCGGAAATCGTCAAGAAGGTGGTGATCGATGAGAAGGGTGTCCATTGGGACAACCTCATTCTCCCCTACGAGCCCTTCATCGGCACCATCGGTGTCTCGCCACAGATTGAGGCGATCTCCTCGCTGCAGCCCGATTATCACGGCGGCAACATGGACCTGCCGGATGTCCGGCCTGGCGCGATAATTTACTTGCCCGTTCACGTCGACGGCGCGCTGCTCTTCGTCGGTGATTGCCATGCCACCCAGGGAGATGGCGAACTGACGGGAGTGGCCATGGAACAGGCGGCCACAATCACCGCAACGGTCGATCTCATCAAGGACTGGACGTTCGCCTGGCCACGGCTCGAGACCGAGGATTTCATCATGACGATCGGCAGCGCGCGACCGATGGAAGACGCCGCGCGGATCGCCTACCGCGAGCTGACGCGGTGGATGGCAACAGACTACGGGTTCAAAGAGCTCGACGCTTACATGCTCCTTGGACAGGTGGGCCGAGTTCGGCTCGGCAATATGGTAGACCCCAAATACACGATGGGGGCTTCCATCTTGAAAAAGTACGTCGGCGGCTGAACCGCGGACAATTCCAATCCAATAATGGGGAACGATGTCATGCGAATGAAAGTTGTATTGCTTGGCCTTATCGCCACAACCGCGGCGGGAATGATCACTGCTACTCCTGTGCGGGCGGAAGATCCTATCAAGGTTGGCCTGCTGGAGGACGTCTCGGGTGATCTTGCCCTCATCGGCCTGCCCAAGCTGCACGGCTCGGAACTTGCCGTCGAGGAGATCAACGCGGCCGGCGGCATCATGGGCCGTCAGATCGAACTGATCCATCTCGATCCTCAGGGCGACAATGCCCGCTATCAGGAGTTCGCGCGCCGACTGCTCTCGCGCGACAAAGTTGACGTGCTGATCGGTGGCATTACCTCGGCGTCGCGCGAAGCCGTGAGGCCGATCATCGACCGGACCGACACGCCGTACATCTACACCAACCAATATGAGGGAGGTGTGTGCGACGCGAACATGATCTCCAACGGGGCCGTGCCCGAGCAGCAGTTGTCCACGCTCGTGCCCTACATGGTGGAGAACTTCGGCAAGAAGGTCTATGTCGTCGCGGCGGACTACAATTTCGGCCACCTGACGACCGAATGGACCGAAAAGCTGCTCGGCGACGCGGGCGGCGAAGTGATCGGCAAGGAGTTCATTCCGCTGGGCGTGTCGCAGTTCGCCCAGACCATCCAGAATATTCAGAAGGCTCAGCCCGATTGGCTGATGATGCTGAATGTCGGCGCGGCTCAGGACTCGTTCTTCGAGCAGGCGGCTGCCGCGAAACTAGACTATCCGATGGCCAGCCCGGTTAAGGTCATGCTCGGCTTCGAGCACAAGCGCTTCGCACCGCCCGCCCTCGCGGGGTTGAAGGCCGTGGCGAATTGGTACGAGGAACTGAATACGCCTGAGGCGGAAGACTTCAAGAAGCGCTGGCACGCCAAGTATCCGGACGAAACCTACATCAATGATATGGGCTACAATGCGTACGTGGCGCTCTTCCAGTATAAGATGCTGGTCGAGAAGGCGCAGTCGACGAAGCTGGAAGACATCCGCAAGGTGATCGCGACCGGCGAGGCCTGCGTGGACAGCCCCGAAGGCAAGATCTGCATCGATCCAAAGAGCCAGCACACGTCGCATCAGATGCGGCTGATTTCCGTCAACGACAAGCACGAGGTCGAGACCGGTCACGACTTCGGTGTGATCAAGCCCTACTGGCTGGGCGAGATCGGCTGCGACCTGACCAAGGACAATCCGCAGGCGCAGTATTCGCCGAGCAACCTCCCGGCCCAGTAACCGGCGCGACTCCCTGCTCTCGCGTGGTTCTCCATGCGGGAGCAGTCGGAAGCGACTTTTCGCCAATCTCAGAGAGTCCGTGCAATGGATGCCGAGTTCTTCTCCGTCCTTTATCAATTCGCCGATGTCTTCGCCTTCCTCATCCTGTCCGCCGCAGGGCTCGCAATCATTTTCGGAATGATGGGCGTGATCAACATGGCCCACGGCGAACTCATAATGTGCGGCGCCTACGTCACGACGGCACTTGTGCATAGCGGCATGCCGTTGTTGCCTGCTCAGGCGTGCGGCGCTCTCACAGCCGGCGTCGTGGGAATGATCCTCGAGTTCACCGTGGTTCGCTCGCTGTACGCGCGTCCCCTGGATTCGCTTCTTGCGACATGGGCAGTCAGCCTGATCGTCACGCAAGGCATGCTGGTGATGGTAGGCTCCAGTTTCGCCGGTGTCGGCACGCCCGAGGGCAGTTTCCAGGTCGGCGTATACACGTTCTCGACCTACAGGATCATCCTGTTCCTGGCGTCGATCGGCGTGCTCGCCTTCATCTATCTGCTCTTCATGAAGACCCGCTTTGGTATTCACGCGCGAGCGACCATGCAGAATGCGGGAATGGCGCGTGCGCTCGGCATGCGCACCAATGTCGTCTACGCGCTGACATTCGGCCTGGGCTCCGCCTTGGCTGGGCTGTGCGGTGCTCTCTACGCGCCGACGATGACGCTCATACCGACAATGGGAGCGACCTTCATAGTGGAGTCGTTTGTCACCGTGGTCGTGGGAGGCACGAATGTGCTGCTGGGGACGGCTCCGGCCGGTTTTGCGCTCGCCGTTGTCCGGACAGCACTGATCGGATGGAACGGCCAGATAGCCGGACAGATCGGAATGCTTCTGGCTGTCATGGTGATGATCCGGGTTCTTCCCAACGGGTTCTCGGGATGGCTTGGCCGGTGGGCGCGCAACGTATAGGGGCCACGATGCTTAGATATCTCAACGGTCCGCAGACGCTCGGTACTGGCCCAGCCTTCTGGGCGTCCTTTGTGGCGCTGTGCGTGGCGGCTGTCTGCTATCCGTTGTTCGCCGATCCCTACGATGTCGGCAACTTCGCCTACTTCCTGCTCTGGATATTCATGGCGATGGGCCTATGCGTCATGTGGGGCTACACCGGAATGATGTCGTTCGGCCAGACCTTCTTCTTCGGCATCGGCGGCTATAGCTATGGCGTGCTTTCGATCCTGATGGGAGCGGACTACGGCTTGACCATCGTCGCGCTGCTCCTGGCAATCGGCTTCGCCTGCGCTGCTGCCGTCATCTTCGGATATTTCATGATCTACGGCCGCGTCGCCGGTGTATTCTTCGGCATCATGACGCTTTCGATGACGCTGGCCCTGGCCTATTTCCTCGGTCAGACGGCAGGGCCTGAATGGGCTATTGGCAAGGCCAGGCTCAACGGCTTCAACGGCATGCAGGGCATGCCGCCGCTCACCCTCCCTTGGTTCGGCGGCAGTATCGAGCTCCTCGACACCGCGCTCTACTACTTTGTGATCTCACTGCTGCTGGTGGTCTATCTCGCGGTGCGCATGTTCCTCAACTCGCCGATAGGCTACGTCCTTGTAGCCATCCGCGAAGATCCGGACCGGGTCGAACTGCTCGGCTATGATATCAGGCTCTATCAACTGATAGTCTTCATCGTCGGCGGCGCGCTGGCAGCTCTCAGCGGAGTCCTATACACGGCCTGGGGCCAGTTCATCACGCCGTCCAGTGTCGGTCTCCCCGCCGCGGCGATGCCGATTGTCTGGGTCGCGTTCTCTGGGCGCAAGGACATCACCGCGACAACGCTCGGGACATTCGTCCTGCTCCTCGCCTTCCAGACCATCACGATCTACAGCCAGCAATGGGCGCTGATTCTCATGGGTGCCCTCCTGCTCGCCACGGTGTTGTTTGCACCGGATGGGTTCCTCCTCGGGATCTTCAGGGCCGTGCAGAACCTGTTCTCGAGACGGCCGGGAGATGCTCCCACTGCCGGAATGAGGAGCAACGAAGGATGACCGCGCTGCTGCGTGCTTACGGCGTCTCCAAGCAGTTTGGCGGCATGAAAGCCGTCAAGAACGTCGACTTGGAAATCATTCCCGGTGAAATCCATTGCCTCATCGGTCCAAACGGGGCCGGCAAGAGCACGATGTTCAAGCTCATCATCGGCTATCATCAGCCGGACGGTGGCAAGATCGACTTTGACGGCACGGACATCACCCGCGCCAAGTCGTTCGCCCGCGTGCAGCGCGGCATGAGCATCAAGTTGCAAAAGCCCAGCGTGTTCAAGGAGCTTTCCACGCGGCTCAACTTGCATGTGGCGCTCCAGCAGAAGGCCGGCAGGAACGACATTGCGGCCGAGGAGGAGAAGCTCCTGTCGCTGCTTGGCCTGGAAACGCATGCGCAAAAGGATGCCGGCCTTCTGTCTCATGGGCAGCAGCAATGGCTGGAGATCGGTATGGCGCTGGCGCTGTCTCCGAAGCTGTTGTTGCTTGATGAACCGACCGCCGGCATGTCGGAAGAAGAGACTTTCAGGACAGGCGAACTCATTAAGCGGCTCAACGACGACGGCATGACGATACTCGCAGTGGAGCACGACATGTCATTCGTCAGGCAGATCGCGCACAACGTCACTGTCATGCATCTGGGCGAAGTGTTCGCGCGCGGCAAGATCGAAGACATCATCGCCGACGAACGCGTCGCCGAAATCTACCTGGGCAAGGGTCATGGCCACTGAACTCGCAATGGAAGTGACCGGCCTGCGCGCCGGCTATGGGGCAACGCCTATCCTTCAGGGCGTAGACATGCGGATATCGCCTGGCGAGATCGTCGCGCTGATCGGCAGGAACGGTGTCGGCAAGACTACGACAGTTCGCACGCTCACCGGCCTGCTTCGCGCCGACGCCGGCGCGATCCGCCTTCACGGCCGAGACATAACGTCCGCCACGGCCGACGCGCGCGCGCGACTGGGGATCGGCTATATTCCCCAGGGGCGCGAAGTCTTTCCGCGCATGACCGTGGACGAGAACCTCACCGTCGGTGAACTTATCGGCGGGACTGGAGGCACCAAGTTGCGCGATTTCGTCTTCGAGGTCTTTCCGCGGCTATCCGAGCGGCGACGTCAGATCGCCGGAACCATGTCCGGTGGGGAGCAGCAGCAACTCGCGATCGGCCGTGCATTGATCGGGCGCCCGACATTCATGTTGCTGGACGAACCTTCCGAAGGTGTTCAGCCGTCGATCGTGCAGATGATTTGCGCCGCGCTGCAGAGAATCCGCGTGGAGATAGGAACCACCATCCTGTTCGTGGAGCAGAACATGGATACAATACTCTCCATCGCCGAGCGCTGTTACGTGATGGAGAAGGGCCGCATTGTATCAGAAATCCATGGCCTCGAAATGAACGCCGAGAGTATCCGACGGCATCTTCTGATCTGACAGCCCGATCTCGAAGCAACGCACGTGAATTGCGCTGATATCCCAACCTCGTCAAATAAAAAAATAAGGGGCGGTGAATGAACCACTGGGATTTCTGGATCGACCGTGGCGGCACCTTCACAGACGTCATTGGCCGCGCGCCGGACGGCTCACTGCACCCGCGCAAACTGCTGTCGGAGAATCCGGCGGCGTATAGCGACGCCGCCGTCCAAGGCATCCGCGACTTGCTGGGTTTGAAGTCAGGCGACGCGATACCCGCAGGCCTGATCGGCGACGTGAAGATGGGCACGACGGTTGCGACCAACGCGCTGCTGGAGCGCAAGGGCGACCGGGTGCTGCTGTTGATCACCAAGGGTTTTCGCGACGCGCTTCGCATCGCCTACCAGGCGCGGCCGGACATTTTCGCGAAGGAGATCATCCTGCCCGAGCAGCTTTACGAGCAGGTCATCGAAGTTCCGGAGCGCGCGCGTGTCGACGGGACATTGGAGGCTGCGCTCGATCTTAACGCGGTGAAGGACGAGGTCGCCAAGGCGAAGGCCGACGGCATCGAGGCCGTCGCGATCGTCTTCATGCATTCCTGGAAGTTCCCGGACCACGAGAAGTCGGCCGAGGCGTTCTGCCGCGATATCGGCTTCGCGCAGATTTCGACCAGCCATGCCGTCTCGCCGCTGATCAAGCTGGTCGGGCGGGGCGATACGACCGTGGTCGATGCCTACCTCTCGCCGATCCTGACGCGTTATGTGCGGCGGGTGGCGGGGGAGCTTGGCGCCAAGGACGCGGACGGCCCCAATCTGATGTTCATGATGTCGTCGGGCGGGCTGACCGC
>NZ_NWQG01000009.1:0-1663 GCF_002529485.1 Mesorhizobium sanjuanii | reverse complement strand
AGCCGACATGTTCCAGGGCAAGGACGCGCTGCTGTCCGGTCCGGCGGGCGGCGTCGTCGGCATGGTCGAGACGGCAAATCTCGCCGGCTTCCATAAGGTGATCGGCTTCGACATGGGCGGCACCTCGACCGACGTGGCGCATTACAACGGCGAATATGAACGTGCCTTCGATACCGAGGTGGCGGGCGTCCGCGTCCGCGCGCCGATGATGCGCATCCACACGGTCGCGGCCGGCGGCGGCTCGATCCTGCATTACGCCGACGGCCGCTTCCAGGCCGGCCCGGATTCGGCCGGCGCCAATCCCGGCCCCGCTTGCTACCGTCGCGGCGGGCCGCTCGCCGTTACCGACGCGAACGTGATGCTCGGCAAACTGCGGCCGGACTTCTTCCCGGCGATGTTCGGCCCCGGTCAGGACGAACGGCTGGACACCGAGGCGGTGCGGACGAAGTTCGCCGAGCTCGCCGCGAAGATCGGCGACGGCCGGTCACCCGAAGCCGTCGCAGAGGGCTTCGTCACCATCGCAGTGGAGAACATGGCCAACGCGATCAAGAAAATCTCGGTCCAGCGCGGCTACGACGTCACCGAGTATCTGCTCAACTGTTTCGGCGGCGCGGGTGGCCAGCATGCCTGCCTGGTGGCGGATGCGCTCGGGATGGAATCGGTGCTGGTGCACCCGTTCTCCGGCCTGCTGTCCGCCTATGGCATCGGCCTCGCCTCCGTCTTCGCCTCGCGCCAGCAGGCGTTGATCAAGCCGCTTGCCGAAGAGTCCGTCGCCGCGATCGACGCGCTGATCGAGACGCTGCGGGAAAAAGTGTTCGAAGAACTGGCGGCGCAGGGTGTGCCGGTCGAGGCCACGTCATGGCGGCCCGTTCTGATGATCCGCTACGACGGCACCGACACGGCGCTGCCGGTCAACTTCGCCGAACGCTCGCTCAACAAGGCGCGGATCGAATTCGAAAAGGCGCACAAGGCGCAGTTCGGCTTCGTCTACGACAACAAGCCGATGATCGTGGAATCGATCGATCTCCAGGGCCAGGACGGCCGTGTGACGGGCCGCGACGAGACCAGCCAGCCGACTGTCGATGCCACAGCCGTTGCGTCCGAAACGCGAAGGATGTTTTCGGAGGGCGAATGGCGCGAGGCCGGCATCCATCGCCGCGAGAACCTGCGCCCCGGCAACCGCGTCACCGGTCCCGCCTTGGTCATCGAAAGCCACCAGACGATCGTCGTCGAGCCCGGCTGGCAGGCCGAGATCACCGCCCGCGATCACGTGCTGCTGCGCCGCATCGAGAAGAAGCGCCGCATGGCCGCGCTCGGTACCGAGGCCGATCCGGTGATGCTGGAAGTGTTCAACAACCTGTTCATGGCGATCGCCGAGCAGATGGGCGTGACGCTGCAGAACACCGCCTATTCGGTCAACATCAAGGAGCGGCTCGACTTCTCTTGCGCCGTCTTCGGCCGCACCGGTGCACTCGTCGCCAACGCGCCGCACATGCCGGTGCATCTCGGCTCAATGGACCGCTCGGTGGAGACGATCATCCGTCTCAACGAGGGCGACATCCATCCCGGCGATGTCTTCGCCCTCAACGCCCCCTACAATGGCGGCACGCACCTGCCTGATATCACGGTGGTGACGCCGGTGTTCAGTGACGACCAGAGCGAG
>NZ_NWQG01000008.1:0-600 GCF_002529485.1 Mesorhizobium sanjuanii | reverse complement strand
ATCCTCTTCTACGTCGCCTCGCGCGGCCATCATGCCGATATCGGCGGCACGGCGCCCGGCTCGATGACGCCGCTCGCCACCACGGTCGACGAGGAAGGCGTGCTGTTCGACAATTTCCGCATCGTCGACCGTGGCCGCTTCCGCGAGAAGGACCTGGAGACGCTGCTCACCGATCACCCCTACCCGGCACGCAACCCGCACCAGAATATCGCCGACCTCAAGGCGCAGATCGCCGCCAACGAAAAGGGCGTCGCCGAACTGCGCAAGATGGTCGCGCATTTCGGCCTTGATGTCGTCGAGGCCTATATGGGCCATGTCCAGGACAATGCGGCCGAAAGCGTGCGCCGTGTGCTGGAGCGCCTGCCCGACAGTTCCGTATACGAATATCCAACCGACACCGGCCAGGTGATCAAGGTGAAGATTACCGTCGACCGGGACAAGCGCGAGGCGACGGTCGACTTCACCGGCACGTCGAAGGTCGAGAAGAACAATTTCAACGCGCCGGAACCCGTCGCCCGTGCCGCCGTGCTCTATGTCTTCCGCGTCATGGTCGAGGACATGATCCCGATGAACGCCGGCTGCCTGCGCCCCATCAACATC
>NZ_NWQG01000007.1:0-36950 GCF_002529485.1 Mesorhizobium sanjuanii | reverse complement strand
CTGTTTCTTCATCCATATTGAAATTCCTTATTGATACGGAATTTGATACGGCCATTATTGCCCCATGTCGAACAGTGATCAAGTCGCAACATTGGCAGCAAGGCCGCCCATTCCGGCGCTCGCCTACCTCCTGACCGGCTGCATCGCCGTCATCGGTTCGAACTCGCTGGTCCTCGGTCCGATTGCGCCGGCGGTGGCGATATCCTTTGGAACAAGCGTGCCGGCGGTCATGATCGCCTCCGCCGCCTTCGGCCTCGGCACCTCGGCAAGCGCGCTGTTCCTCGCCCGTTACATCGACCGCGTCGGCGCACGCCGCATGCTCCAGGGCGCGTTGCTGCTCCTGGCGATGGCACTTGTCGCCAGCGCGCTGGCGCCGACGGTGATCGCGCTTGTCGCCGCCCAGTCCGTCGCCGGCATCGCCGCCGGCGTCGCCATGCCGGCCATCTACGCCAGTTCCGCGGCGATCGCGCCGCCTGGCCGCGAAAGCGGCACCATCGGCGTCGTGCTGACCGGCTGGACGCTCTCCATGGTGGCCGGCGTCTCGCTGTCGGCCGTGCTTGCCGATCTCGTGCATTGGCGCGCCGTTTTCGCCGCCGTCGCGCTGCTTGCGGCCCTTGCCGTGG
This sequence comes from Mesorhizobium sanjuanii, assembly GCF_002529485.1. NCBI lineage: Bacteria > Pseudomonadati > Pseudomonadota > Alphaproteobacteria > Hyphomicrobiales > Phyllobacteriaceae > Mesorhizobium > Mesorhizobium sanjuanii. The sequence continues at coordinate 36,327 of NZ_NWQG01000007.1, read as the reverse complement.
CCGGCCTGACTTTGACCTCGCTCAGCGATGTCAGAAAGAGCGGCCCGGCGCCGACGCCGCTCAGCGCCTTGGCCGTGCCGGGCATCGTGCCGCTTCTGGTCGCCTGTGGCGCTTTCATGACCGCCTTCTATGGCGTCTATGGCTATATCGGCGATCATCTTCATCAAGGCCTGGGCGAGCCCGTCAGCGCCAATGGCTGGGCCGCACTTGCCTATGGCGTCGGCTTCGGCGCGGCGGCACTTCTCGACGGCGTCATCGATCGCCTCGGCGCGCGGCGCGTCATGCCCTTCGCCTATCTTCTGGTCGCCATCGTCTATGTCGCGATGGCGGCAGCCAGCACCAGCTTCGGCCTGACCTTGGCGATGGTGGCCATCTGGGGCCTTGCCAACCATTTCGGGCTGAACGTGCTGGTGATGCGTCTCACCGCGCTCGATCCGTCGTGTCGCGGCACCATCATGGGCCTGAACAGTTCGGTGACCTATCTTGCGGTCTTTGTCGGCACGACCGGCTTCGGGCCGCTTTATTCCAGCTTTGGTTTTGCGGCATGCGCGACAGTGGCGGCGGTGCTCATGCTGGTCGCGGCCTTTGCGGCGGCATGGCGTTCGCCGCGCTCCAGATAGGCGTGGAAGCTTGCGGCGATTCGCAGGGCAATCGCTTCAGACAAAAGCCAGCACTCGACCTGCCAATTGTCGAAGTCGGCGCTGCCCCTCATTGCCCTGCCGGGCATTTCTCCCCGTATAGTGACGGGGAGAAAGAGGCTGGCCGCAACCTTGGCATCCTTTCTGCAACTCTGGTGATTGGCGAAACCGTTGATGAGAGCGTCCCTCTCCCCGTCGCTATACGGGGAGAGGATGCCGGCAGGCAGGTGAGGGGCAGCACCGAGCTGAAGCGATTGCCCTGCCGTCGCTCGCCGGCAAGCTTGCGTCCCCGTCCTGTCCTTCGCTAAACGGAGTGTCCCGCTCCGATCTGGACATGCGATGAAGACGACGCTTGAGACCACCGCGGACCCTTCTCCGGAGGAACTCGCCTTTCTCGGCGAGCGGCTCACCGCCTTCAACGACAGCGATGTCGGCGCTTCCCGGCGAAAGGCGCTCGCCGTCTTCGTCCGCGACGAAGCGGGCAAGGTCGTCGCCGGCATTTCGGGCTACACCGCCTGGGGCTGGCTCTATGTGCAATGGCTCTGGGTCGACGAAAGGCTGCGCGGCCAGCACATGGCGGGCAACATGCTGGAGGCTGCCGAGCGGGAAGCGGTCGCGCGCGGCTGCCATGGCGCCCTGATCGACACGTTCAATCCCAAGGCGGCGAAAGCCTATGAGCGCCAGGGCTATCGGCCCTTCGGCACGCTGCCTGACTTTCCCGTCGGCCGCAGTCGCATCTTCCTGCAGAAGACGCTGCCAGCCGCTTGATCAGCCGGCGAGCCGTCCGCCACGCATCGGCTGTGGCACGCCGGTTGTGCTCGGGAAACTGATCGGCAGGCCGCGCAGCACGCGCACCGCCAGGAAAGCAAAGCATTCCGCCTCAACCGCGTCGCCTTTCCAGCCGAGCGTCTCGGCTTGTACGGCTTCGACGCCGGCGCGGCTGGCAAGCATTGCCATCATCGTCGGGTTATGCCGACCGCCGCCGCTGACGACCAGCTTCCTGGGCCGATGCGGCAGAAGGTCGAGCGCCTTGCCAACGGCAGCGGCTGTGAAGGCCGTCAGCGTTGCCGCGCCATCTTCTGCATCCAGCCCGTCGGCCATCGCCGCGCCAAAGTCGAAACGGTCGAGCGATTTCGGGTAGGGTTTGGTCAGATAGGGATGTTGCAGCAGCTCGGCCAGCCGCGCCTCGTTCACGGCCCCGGCACCTGCCATCGCGCCATCGCGGTCCATGTCGCCAAGCCCTTTCGCCTTGATGAAATCGTTGAGCGGCGCATTGGCCGGACCGGTGTCGAAGGCAATCACATTGTCCTTGCCGTCCCACCAGGTGATGTTGGCGACACCGCCGAGATTGAGCACCGCCATGTCGCCGCTGGCGTCCGCCGCGCGCAAGAGCGCGGTGTGGTAGGCGGCCGCCAGTGGCGCGCCTTGCCCGCCGGCGCGCATGTCGGCCGAGCGGAAGTCGTAGGCGACCTTGGTGTTCAGTATGGCGTGCATCAATTCGCCGTCGCCGAGCTGGCGGGTCTCGCCGAGCCGCCCGGCCTGCGGCGCGCGATGCAGCACGGTCTGGCCGTGGAAGCCGACCACGCCGATGTTGGCCATCGTCAGCCCATAGCTTTCGACGAGGTCCTTCACCGCCGCGGACTGGGCCCGCGTCAGCGCCTCTTCGGCCTCGCGAAAAATCGCCGGTTCCGGCCCGGTGAAGTTCCACACCCTTGCCTGGCGCAGCGTCTCCTCCAGCAAGGTGCGGATCGATTGCGGGTAGGGCGCCAGCGTATAGGTGCCGAAATCCGCGATGCGCTCGCCGTCGGTCTTGATCAGCGCGACGTCGATATTGCCGTCAAGCACGGTGCCGGTCATCAGGCCGACGGCCCAGATTGGTTCTCCACTTTTCGCAATCATGATCTAAGCTCCATTGACGAGATCGCCGACCGACTGGCGAAGCGCGGCAATCCCGCTGTTGAAATGACGTGTCGGATGGATCCGGTTGGCGAGCAAGGTCCATGCCCTGCCCTTGTCGAAATCGATCCACAGCCCGGTGCCGGTAAAGCCGGTATGGCCGATCGTGCCGGGGCTGCACAGCCCGCCGCCGGACCAGTTTTCGTGAGGGCGCTCCCAGCCATGGGTGCGGGTGGCGGACAGCGGCGTGCGCATCAGCGCGATCGAAGCCGGCGAGGCGCCGGTTCCGGTGAGCAGCCCTTGCGCGAAGTCGAGGATCGACGCCGCCGTGCCGAAAAGGCCGGCGTGACCGGCGCCCTGCAGCGCCGAGCAATTGTCGTCATGGACTTCGCCGCAGAGTACGCGATGACGCCAGGTGCAGTCCTCCGTCGCCGCTGCTTGACCGGGCTCGGCGGAGAAGGCGAAGCCCGGGCCAGGGTTCATGGTGCGAATGGTCTTTCCCGACAGACGCTCCAGCGCGAAGCCGAGCAGGATGAAATTGATATCGGAATAGACCTTCTGTCCGGCCTGCCATTCGCGTTGCAGGATGAAGGCGCGCAGCAACTCCGGATCACGGCCATAGGTGTAGATCGGCGCTACGGCGGGGAAGGGCGTCTGATGGCCGAGGCACTGGCGAAACGTCACCTTCCGCTCCCACGCCTTTTCGTCATACTGGCGAAGGTCGGGCAGGGCGGAAATCAGCGGCGCATCGAGATCGATGACGCCTTCTTCGGCCAGCGCCAGGATGCGCGGCGTCGTGAAGATGATTTTGGTCAGCGATGCCAGATCGAACCAGGTGCCTTCATGCATCGGTCTGACTTCAGGCACGATTTGAGCCGAGCCCACCGACTTGACAATCCGGGCTCCACCACGGTCGACAATCCCGAGCACCCCGCCGGGGATACGCTTGGCAGAAACCGCCGCATCAAGCGGCTGGAAGGCACGATCGAAGAGGTGGGCGAGGGCGGTCAATGTCGACCTCCCCAGTTGTCAAACTGAAAAGTTGGCGATCCTTCCCACCCCCCTCTGTCCTGCCGACCTTGCGCACTTCTGGGCGACACGCATCACGCCTCAACCCTCACCCGATGATCCACCCCAAACTGCTCCCATCGCGCCGGAGCAGGTTCAAAGCCCAGCGGCCGCACCAGCGACGGCACTTGCCGCGTATCCAGTTCGAAACGCTCGCGCCGCCGGTCGATGGCCGGCACAGCCGCGATCAGCTTCTTCGTGTACGCGTGCTTCGGCGCAGACAGCACGGACCTCGCATCGCCGATCTCGACGATCTGGCCGGCATAGATGACAGCGATCCGGTGCGCGATGCGCTCTACCACCGCCATGTCGTGCGAGATGAAGAGATAAGCCAGCCCGAATTCGCGCTGCAGGTCGACCAGCAGCTCGAGCACCCGGGCCTGCACCGAGACATCGAGCGCTGAGACCGCTTCGTCCAGCACGACGACGGACGGATTGAGCATCAGCGCGCGGGCGATGCACAGCCTTTGCCGCTGGCCGCCCGAAAATTCGTGCGGGTATCGTTCGAGGCTGTTTTCCGGCAGTCCGACGCGTTTGAGCAGCGTCGCCATCTTCGCCCGCGCCGCCGAACCGAGACGGCCGCCGGTGGCGATCATAGGCTCGGCGAGAATGCTCTCGATGGTGAGCCTGGGATTGAGCGAGGCATAGGGGTTCTGGAACACCATCTGGATGGGCAGCGCGCTCTGCCCGGCGGTAGCCTTGCGCACACTGGCGGAGAAGCTGCCGCGTGTCGATCTGACCAGCCCAAGCACCGCGCGCGCCGTGGTCGACTTTCCCGAACCGCTCTCGCCGACGATGGCCAGGGTCTCGCCTGGCATCAGGTCGAAATCGACGCCATCGACGGCATGCACGGCGCCCGTGGCGCGGCCAAAGAAACCGGACTTGACGGGAAACCGCACCACGAGGTCGTTCACCTTCAGCGCCGGCTCGGTGTCCAGTGCCTTGTCGCGCCGTCCGTCTGAACGCGTGGCGCGGCCGCTGGCGAAATGCGGCACGTCCTGCAGCAAATGCCGGGTGTAAGCGTGCCGCGGCTGGTCGAGGATCTGGTTCAGCTCACCTTGCTCGACGGCCACTCCACCCTGCATCACCATGATCTTGTCGGCGATCCCGGCGACGAGGCCGATATCGTGAGTGATGAAGATCATCGACATGCCGGTTTCGCGCTTCAACTCGGCGAGCAGCGCCATGATCTGCGCCTGCACCGTGACGTCGAGTGCGGTGGTCGGCTCGTCGGCGATCAGCAGGCGCGGATTGCAGGCAAGTGCCGTGGCGATCATCACCCGCTGCAGCATACCGCCGGAAAGCTGGTTCGGTGTGTATTTCAGACGTCGCGCCGCATCGGGAATGCGCACGCGGTCGAGCGCCTCCTTGGCTGCCGCCGTTGCCTGCCGGCCGGTCAGGCCGCGATGCAGGCGAAACGATTCCTCGATCTGCGTGCCGATGGTCAGCACCGGGTTGAGCGAGGTCATCGGCTCCTGGAAGATCATGCCGATTTCGGCGCCGCGGATCTTCGTCAGTTGCGGCTCGCTCGCCGCCGTCAGGTCGAGGACGCTGCCGTCGGCGCGCTTGAGCTTGATCGAGCCACCGGTGATGCGGCCGCCACCGAAATCGACGAGGCGATTGATCGACAGCGCGGTGACCGACTTGCCCGAACCGCTTTCGCCGACGATGGCCAACGTCTCGCCGTCGGCAAGCTCGAAGCTGACGCCGCGCACCACCTCATTGGCTTGCGGCGTGCGGCCGAAACCCACGCTGAGACCGGATACTGAGAGCAGCGGGATCACGCGAGCGCCCTCCGCATCCTGGGGTCGAATATGTCGCGCAAGGCATCGCCCAGCAGGTTGAAGCCGAGGATGCTGATCATGATGGCGATACCGGGAAAGATCATCAGCCAGGGTGCCGTTTCCATCAGGTTGCGGCTGTCGCTCAGCATCAGCCCGAGGGACGCCGCGGGCGGCTGCGTGCCGAGCCCGAGAAAGCTCAAGCCGGCTTCGGTCAGCAGCGCCCAGGCCAGCGCCAGCGTAATTTGGACGGTCAACGGCGCCACCAGATTGAGCAGCAGGTGCCGCGTCACGATGTAGCTTGAACTGCTGCCGAACGTGCGCGCGGCGTCGACGAATTCGCGTGCCTTGAGCGACAAGGCAGGGCCGCGCACCACCCGCGTGAAGATCGGTGTGTAGACGATGGCGATGGCGACGATGCTGGTCCAGGTTCCGGGTCCCGCGACGGCGACGATCAGCAGCGCCAGCAGGATTGCCGGGAACGCCAGCAGCACGTCCATGACGCGCATGACGATGCCGTCCCAGCGGCGTCCGAACCAGGCTGCAGCGAGTCCCAGGACAGTGCCGGCGAGCGCGGCGAAAGCGACCGAAAAGAAGGCGACGATAAAGGACTGGCCGATGCCCATCATCAGCCGGCTCGCCACATCGCGGCCGAACAGGTCGGTGCCCATCCAGTAGGTGCTGTCAGGCGCATGCAGCCGGTCGATCCGGTATTGCATCAGCGGATTGTGCGGCGTCAGACCGAGCAGGCCAAGCACGGCAAGCAGCAGATAGAGACCGACGATGAACCCGCCGATGCGGCCGCTTGGGTGCGCGAAGATGGCCCGCAGCATGCGCATCACTGTTCCCCCAGCCGGATGCGCGGGTCGAGCGCGACATAGGCGAGGTCGACCAGGAGATTGACGATCATGAAGTTGAAGGCGATGAACAGCACGGCTCCCTGCACCAGCGCATAGTCGCGCTGCAGGATCGCGTCCAGCACCAGCCGGCCGAGGCCGGGCAGCGCATAGATCTGCTCGACGATGACGGCGCCGCCCAGGAGATAGCCGAATTCGATGCCGCTCAGCGTGACGACCGGGATCAGCGCATTGGGCAAGGCATGGCGCCAGATCACGCCACGTGCCGAGACCCCCTTGCTGCGGGCAGTGCGGACATAGTCGTCGCTGAGCACATCGAGCATGGCCGAACGCGATATGCGGGTGACCGAAGCAGCGAAGGCACAGCCGAGCGTGATGGCGGGCAGGATCAACTGGCCGAGATTGCGCAAGGGATCGCGCCAGAGCGGCGAGAACTCCCCCATCGCCGGCAGCACGCCAAAGCCGGCCGACAGCGTGTAGATGATCAGGAGCGCCAGCACGAAGTTCGGCGTCGACTGGCCGATCATGGCGGCGACGCGCACGCCGAGGTCGGAGAGCTTCTCATTGTGCGTGGCGGCGAAGACGCCTGCCGGCACGCCGACGACAAGAGCGATGATCATGGACAGCAGCGCCAGTTCGAGCGTCAGCGGGAAGCGCTCGAGGATGATTTCGAGCACCGGCTTGCCATAGGTGGAGGAGATTCCGAGATTGCCGTGCAGCAGGCCGGCGAGCCAGCGCCCATACTGCACGAACCAGGGTTGGTCGATGCCGAAATAGGCGGCGAGCGCCTCACGTTGCGCGGGCGTCAGCAGCCCGGCCTCGGTCCCCAGCATCGCCGTGATCGCATCGCCCGGAACCATCCGGATCGCCACGAACACGACGATGGAGACGCCGATCAGAACGAGAGGAAACACCGCCAGGCGTCGCAGCAGATAGGTCACGCGATGAACACCTCTCGTCCGATCATATGCGTCGTTACTGCTGGATCGTGACCTTGCTCAGGCTGAACAGCGTGCCGGTCGGCGTCGGCACGAAGCCGCTGACGTTCTTCTGCTGCGCCGTATAGCTGTAGGACGTGTAGAGCCAGATCCACGGCGAAACCTCGGCGAGGTGCTTTTCGAAATCGGCGAAGATCGCCTTGCGCCTGGCCGGGTCGGTCTCGGCCCGGCCCTGCTGCATCTGGCGGTCCAGCGTGTCGTCGATATAGTTGGCCACCTTCTGCAGATTGCCTGTCTTGGTCCAGTAGCGGTTGTACATGGTGTAGGGATCCGCCCTGCCGCCGTTCAGCGCCACAGCCATGTCGAAATCGCCCTTCAGCCAGGCGTCGACATAGACGTTGAGCTCCATCATCTTGATGTCGAGCTTGACGCCGATCTCGGCAAGCTGCGACTGGATGACTTGGGCTTCCGCCGCCGCTGTCGGTGGCTCGCCGGTGGCGCCGATCACGGTCGCCGAAAAACCGTCGGCATAGCCGGCTTCGCTCATCAATTGCTTGGCCTTCTCGATATCGCGCTTGTAGCAGAACAATTGGCTGGGATCGGTGGCCATGGCCGGGATGGTGAGCGGTCCCGTGACCTTGCCTTCGCCGAGCGAGGCGGTATCCAGCACTTCCTGCCGGTCGATGGCGCAGGAGATCGCCTGGCGCACCTTGAGCTCGGTCATCGGCTTGCGTGACGGATTGAGCTGTAGCACGTGATAGGCAAGGACCGGCACGCGGTTGAGCTGCAGACTGGCCTCCTTCGGCACCAGCGTGGCGACCAGCGGGTCGTTGAGCAGCGCGAAGTCGATCTGTTTGGTGCGCAGGGCCGCCAGGATCGCCGTTTCGTCCGGCAGCACGGAGATTTCGATACCGTCGACGCCGGTTGCACCACCGGTCCAGTCCTTGTTGGCGCTGAGCACCTCCTTGGCGTTCGGATCCCATTTGTCGAGCTTGAACGGGCCGGAGCCGATCGCTTTCGTGCCGACCGAGCCGGCGGCGATTTCGCTTGCCGGAACGATGGCCGCGTTGACATCGCTCATCGCCGTCAGGATCGGCACGTCCGGCTGCGACAGATGAAAGACCACAGTCGCCGGATCCGGTGTGTCGATGCTGGCGATCGACAGGAAATTGGCGCGGGCGGCTGCACCCGTCTTCTCATCGAGGATACGCTCGAAGGAGGCCTTCACGTCTGCCGACGTGACAGTGGCGCCGTTCTGGAATTTGGCTTTCGGATCAAGCTTTAAGGTCAGTTCCTTGCCGTCGGCTGAGAACTGCCAGGACGTGGCGATGGCCGGCACGATCTGCAGGCTGGCATCGACCCGGACCAGCGGCTCGTAGATCAGCTCCAGCAGCCTGAGCGACGAAAAGGCGGTCTGCTTGTGCGGGTCAAGCCCGGTGGCGTCCTGCGACCAGGCCATGTGCAGCGTCGCCGCGTTGGCCTGGATCGGAACGGACACGATGCCGAGCACCGCCGCCAAGGCGACGGCAGGCAACGCCATGCCGGAAAGCAGTTTCCTCGTGAGTTGCTGTACCATTGTCGTCTCCCATGGTGTTCGAACCTGATTTGCAGTTCCCCGGACCGCTTCACAGGGACACGTATCCCCGAATGTCGGCCCAGAATTCCGTGCGGCTTCACACCGTCTTTTCGCTGATTGCCTTGCGCAGGAAGCCTCCAGCCTTGCCGAGCGCCTCGCGCGCCTCCTCAACCTCCATGCCGGTGGTTACCACCAGGATCGCCAGCTTCACATCCTTGTCGGCCGCTTCGAGCGCATGACGGGCCTGTTGCGCCGTGCAGCCGCTCGTCTGCATGACAATCCTGACCGCACGTGCGACCAGCTTCTTGTTGGAAGGGTTAAGGTCCACCATCAGGTTCTGGTAGCTCTTGCCGATACGGATCATACTGGCGGTGGTCAGCATGTTGAGCACCAGCTTCTGCGCGGTGCCCGACTTCAGCCGGGTCGAGCCGGTCAAAACCTCCGGACCGACGACCGGCGAGATGGCGATGTCGGCAATGCCGGCGATGGTCGAGCGCGGGTTGCAGGACAGCGCCACGGTCGTCGCGCCGACTTCTCTTGCGTGGTTCAGGCCGCCGATAACATAGGGCGTGCGTCCGCTGACCGCGATGCCGACCACCACGTCGTCAGCCATCAGTGCAATCTCCTGGAGGTCTTTCTTGCCTTGTCTCGGATCGTCCTCGGCGCCTTCCGCGGCCCGCAGAAGTGCGTCGGGACCACCGGCGATCAGGCCAAGCACCATGGTCTCGGACACGCCGAAGGTGGGAGGGCATTCCGAAGCGTCGAGAACGCCCAGCCGGCCGCTGGTGCCGGCGCCCAGATAGATCAGCCGCGCGCCTTTCTGGAACGCCAGCACGATCCGGTCGACGGCAGCGGCGATATCAGGAATGACCTTCTCGACGGCGGCTGCAACGCCTTTGTCCTCGTCATTGATCTTGCGCAGCACGTCGACGGTCGGCAGCAGGTCGATATCCATCGTCCCTGGATTCCGGTCTTCGGAAACCAGCCGCTCCAGCTCCGACATCAACGCTTGTTCGCTCATCCACTTGCTTTCAAACTTCATGCCGTCAGCAGGAATGTGACGCAAAGCGCGACCTTGACCAGTACCGGCGAAACATTGGCTTCTCGTGTCGGCGGTTTGGTTTCCGTCTCGTTAACTTTTTAGAATTGGATATTCGTAGTGTCAACGAGATATTGGAATAAAATATTCCTACCGCGCTAGCTGGCATGGAGCGACTTCCTGGCCAGGATGATTGCTCCGGAAACGGCATCGCCATCGGCGGGTTTCAGCCGCCGGCGCACATCGGGTGCAAGCCAGGGTTCGAGCGGGCTGGACAACCCTCCCAGCAACGTCACCCGTGGCGCGCCCTTTTCGAACAGCACCCGCACGAATGTGTCGACGTGTTCGGCGGCGCTCTGCACGATGCGCCGCCCGACCGCGTCGCCCTGGTCGGCGTGGCGGATCACCATCGGCGCCAAGGCAGCGTAGTCGGTCGCTGTGGCGCGGTCCATCCAGGCGACCGCTTCGACCGGATCGTCCTTGAAGCGTTGCATGACTTCGCTCAGCAGCGCCGTCCGCTCATGCCTTCCGTCATGGGCTCGCAAGGCGAGTTGAACCGCCTTCAGACCGAGATCGGCGCCGCTGCCCTCGTCGGACATCGGAAAGCCGTAGCCGCCGACGCGCAGATCGCGCCCCTCGACGAAGCCGAGGCCGATCGAGCCGGTGCCAGCAATGACGATGGCGCCGTCGCGGCCCGAATGCGCGCCGAGGCAGGCGCCGACGCCGTCGCTGACGAAGGCGATGCTGGCGAAGGGATGAGCGACTGCCGTCAACGCTTCCAGCGCGCCCTTGCGGCCGATGCCGGCAAGACCGATGCCGGCCCGGATCCGGGCAATCTCGCTGTTGCCGAAACCTGCCTCGTCGATCGCCGCGCCAAAGGCTCTCGCCACCGATGCCCAGGCTGCGTCGACGCCGAGCCGCGTCGTCGCCGGGCCCGACAGGCCCTGTCCCAGCACTGTGCCCGTCTCGTCCTCGATGCGGGCACGGCAACCGGTGCCGCCGCCATCGACGCCGAGGAAGAAATGCGGCGATCCCGAGCCGGCGCTCATGCGCTGATCCGCTCGATCTCGGCGCCGCACAGCCGCAGCTTACGGTCGAGCTGCTCATAGCCGCGGTCGAGGTGATAGACCCGGTTGATCGTCGTTTCGCCTTCGCACACCAGCGCCGCCAACACCAGCGAGACGGAAGCGCGCAGATCGGTCGCCATCACTTGCGCGCCCTTGAGCCTCTCGCCGCCGCGCACCAGCGCCATGGTGCCTTGCAGCTTGATATTGGCGCCGAGCCGCATCAGTTCGGGCACATGCATGAAGCGGTTCTCGAAAATGGTCTCGCGCAGCAGCGAAGCGCCGTCGGCGCAGCACATCAAGGCCATGAACTGGGCCTGCAGATCCGTTGGGAAACCTGGATATGGTTCCGTCGTCAGGTCGGCCGCCTTGAGCGGCCCATCCCTCGACACGATCAGGCCGCGATCGCCAGGCCAGATCTTCACACCGGTGGCCTCGAGAAGCTGCACGACCGATGCCATGTGCTCGAGCCGCGCATGGGTCAGCTCGAGCTGGCCGCCGGTGATGGCGGCCGCGACCGCATAGGTGCCGGCCTCGATGCGGTCGGGGATGATGTCGTGCGTGGCGGCGCGCCAGCTCGATCCGCCCTCGATCAGGATGCGATGCGTGCCGGCGCCCTCGATCCGCGCCCCCATGGCGTTGAGGCAAGCGGCAAGGTCGGCCACCTCAGGCTCGCGCGCCGCGTTGAGGATTTCGGTTTCGCCCTTGGCCGTGGTCGCCGCCATCATCGCGGTCTCCGTCGCCCCGACCGACGGCGAACTCAGCACGATGCGCGCGCCCCGCAAACCGTTCGGCGCCGCGGAGACGATCAGTCCGTTTTCGATAGCGATGTCGGCGCCAAGCGCGGCGAGTGCCGCGACATGCATGTCAACCGGCCGGGCGCCGATCGCGCAGCCGCCCGGCAGCGAGACCCTGGCATGGCCGAAGCGGGCAAGCAGCGGGCCGAGCACGAGCACCGTCGCGCGCATTTTCCGCACCGTGTCGTACGATGTCTCCTTGGAAACGGCCTTGCTGGTGTCGATCGTCGCGGCATGGCCAGATCTAGTGACCACGGCGCCATGAAGACCGACCACGCCAAGCATGTCTGCCACATCCGTGACACCAGGCAGGTTCGTCAGCTCCAGCGGATAGGGGCTGAGCAAGGCGGCCGCGATCTGCGGCAGCGCCGCGTTCTTGGCGCCGGAGATCGTCACCGCGCCCTCGAGCCTTCGTCCACCGACGATCCGCAATTTGTCCATGGCTTTGAACCTGATCCGACATGCCCAATGCATGTCGCCCAAAAAGTGCACAGCGGTTTTGGGGTAACGACATGCATAACTCAATGCGCAGTTTCGAGGCCGATTCTTGACCGAAGCCCGCACACACTTGACAGTCGATCGATCATTCTTTGCTGTCAATTGGATTTGGAATAATTTATTCCTTAGACCGCCGATCATCGGCCATCGGCCGGTATCGTCAACGCCGCAGGGGAATTCGATGTCCGTCCTCAAGAAGATCGAGGCCAAGCTCGAGATGATGGCGCCCGGCGATCGCGAGATCGGCCAGTACATCGTCGGCAATCCCGACCGGATGCTGCGCCTGTCGACGGCGGCTCTCGCCGCCGAGATCGGGCGCAGCCAGTCGAGCGTCGTCAAATTCAGCCAGAAGCTCGGCTATGCCAGCTACCAGGAGCTCAAGCTCGCGGTTAGCGAGGCCAAGGCGCAGGAATGGCAGGTGCCGGCCGGAATGATCCACGGCTCGATCGAGGTCGGCGACAGCTACCAGGTCATCCTGAAGAAGCTGATCGGCAGCAAGCTTCTGTCGATGCAGCAGACCGTCGCCGCCAACAGCGAACGGATCATCTCCAGGGCGCTGGAAAAGCTGGATGGCGCGCGACGCATTCATCTGGTCGGCGTCGGCGCCTCCTCGCTGGTGGCGCGCGATTTCTCCTACAAGCTGTTGAAACTCGGCCGCAACGTCCTGCACGACAGCGACAGCCATATCCAGATGGCCAATGCCTCGACGCTCGGACCCGGCGACGTGCTGTTCGCTCTCTCCTATTCAGGCGCCAGCATCGAAACCTTGCGCATTGCCGAGCTTGCTCGCAAGCGCGGCACGACGGTGATCGCCGTCACCGGCCTGCATGACAATCCGCTGAGCCGCGTCGCCGACATCCGCCTCTACACAATCGCCGATGAGGAGCGCGCGCGTTCCTCATCGATCACCGCGCGCGATGCGCAACTCACGCTGACCGACCTGCTGTTCATCCTGCTGGTGCAAAAGCAGCCGGACGCCAATGACTATGTCCATAACAGCGAGGCGGCGGTGTCGGTCCTGAAGGCGGATCGATCCTCCTAACCTCGGTCGACAGCTTCAAAGATCCTTGTTCTTGGGCGGGATTCCCGCGCCATACGGTCCTTGCTCCTGCCAGGCGTAGACTTCCCAGGTGTTGCCGTCGGGGTCGGAGAAATAGAGGCAGTAGGCGTTCCACTCATAGACCTTCGGCGGCGCGAGCACCGTGACGCCCTTCTCGACCAGTTCGGCATGGATCGTGTCGACGATGTCGGGGCTGTCCACCCGAAAGGCCGTCATCACCTTGTGAACCGGTCGCTCGGCGCCGGCAGCGGGAAAGCCGACATGCTCGGCCAGGTGTTTGCTCTCCCACAAAGCGAGCGTGGTTCCCGCGGCGTCGAAGTCAGCAAAACCTTCGTTGCGGCGCCGCAGGCGAAAGCCGATCTTTTCGTAGAATTCGATCGAGCGATCGAGATCGCCAACCAGAAGGCAGACGTCGGTTATCGGATGATCGAGGCCAAGCGCCATTGTCGTTCTCCAGAAATCGGTTTGGACATTCAGTTCGGTATCAGCGCACGGGCGTAGACCGCGACGTTGTCGATATGGACGTTTATGGCCTCGATCAGCCGCGCCTCGTCGCGCGCCATCGTGGCCTCGAAGATCTCGCGGTGCTCGGCGGCGACGGTTTCGGGGCCGGGGAGTGCGGACCAGGCCAGGAAACGGTAGCGCTGCGCCTTCATGAAGATCTGCGCGCGCAGGAATTTGAGCCAGTGAAGCGGACAGGCCTCGCTGATCGCGCCATGGAAGGCGGCATTGCGCTCCTCCCATTCCTTGTCGCCGCGCAGCCCCTTTTCGATCATCTGCCGCTCGGTGTGGGCAAGCTGGTGGAAAGCGGCGATGATGTTGCTTTCCCACACCTCGTCGCCGTGCCGCAGCGAAAGCCGCGCTATGTCGGCCTCCAGCAGCTTGCGCGTCTCGGTGAGGTCGTCGAGGTCGGCCTTCGACATCGCCCCGACCTGATAACCGCGATGGCCCTCGAAATCGATGAATTGCTCGGCCGCCAGTCCCGCCAAGGCCTCCCTGAGCGGGCTCATGCTGATGCCGTAGCGTTGGCGCAGCGCTCCCATGGCGAGGCGCTCGCCCGGCTTGAAGATGCCGGTGATGATGTCGTTCCGGATCTTGTCGGAGACGATTTCGGCCAGCGTCTGCCGATTGTCCTCGGGATTTCTCTGGACCGCGGAATGCCTGAGCATGAAGCGTCTTTCCTCGCGAAATGCGGTCCGTCCGATCGGCGGAGCCGTTCTTCTTATTGGTAGCGTATGACCCGCCGCTCGATCGTCGTGACGATGATGAAGATCACGACGGCGAGCGACGACGACAGGATGATGGCGGCGTAGAGCAGATCCGAGCGATAGTTGAAGGTGGACTGGATGATCAGCGCGCCGAGACCCTTGTTGGCGCCTATCCATTCGCCGACGATCGCGCCGACGACGCAGGCCGTGGACGAGATGCGCAGCGACGCGAACAGAAATGGCAGTGAGCGCGGCGCCCTCAGCTTCCAGAAGATTTCCAGCGGGCTTGCCGACAGCACATGCATCAGCTCGCGTTCATTGGCGCTGACAGCGTCGAGGCCCCGCGTCATGTTCACCAGCGTCGGGAAGAAGCAGATGATCGAGGCGATGATGATCTTCGGGAAGATGCCGATGCCGAAGATCAGGATGATGATCGGTGCGATCGCCAGCACAGGAATGGTGTTGAGGAAAAGCACGACGGGGAAATAGGCCCGCTCCACGGTTTTGCTGTAGACGAAGGCGATGGCCAGCAGAATCGCCGCTATGTTGCCGATGAAGAGGCCGCAGACGCTTTCGATGAGCGTCGGCAGCAGGTTCTGCCAAAGCAGATAGGGATCGGCCGCGATGCGCAGCACGACCTGCGCGGGCGTCGGCACGATGAATTTCGGCACGCCGAGCCAGGGCAGCAGGAACTGCCAGACGGCCAGCAGCGACAGCGCGCCGAAGGCCGGCAACACGATGCGGGCAAGGGCGGAGCCTTCCGCGTCTGGGGAACTTGAATTCAGCACGTCCGCAACACCGCCCGCAAATGCGCCATGCTGCGGACGAAACCGGGATCTTCCCGGATCGGTCCCGCCGCCGCTGCCTTGGCCGCGCGGATGTCTTCCAGTTCGCGAAGGCGTCCCGGGTTGGAGGCCAGAATCGCGACGCGGTCGCCGAGATAGGCCGCCTCCATGACGCTGTGGGTGACGAACAGGATAGTCATCCTCATCGATTGCCACAGACCGAGCAATTCGTCGTTGAGGCGGTCGCGCGTGATCTCGTCGAGCGCGCCGAAGGGCTCGTCCATCAACAGGATGCGCGGCCGCGACAGCAGCGCGCGCGCGATCGCCACGCGCTGGCGCTGGCCGCCCGAGAGCTGGTGCGGATAGGCGTTTTCCCGGCCTGCCAGGCCGATCATCCGCAGCAGTTCGGCCGCATCCGGCCCCTCGGCGGCCGGCCGTCCGGCGCGCGCCTTCCTGCCGACCTCGTCGGGCAGCCGCAAATTCTCCATCACCGTGCGCCAGGGCAGCAGCGTCGAATCCTGGAAGACGAAGCCGATGTCGCGGCGCCGGCGCGCCGCGGCGGGCGTGTCGCCGAAGACCTCCAGCGAGCCGGCTGCCGGGCTGAGCAGATCGGCGACGACGCGCAGCAATGTCGACTTGCCGCATCCCGAAGGGCCGATGATCGTCAGGAACTCGCCTTCGCGCACCTCGAGATCGAGGCCGGTCAGCACCACGTTCACGCCGCCCTTGGCGGGATAGCCGACATCGAGGCCGCGCGCGCGGATCGCGAGCGGTTTTAGATCCGTCGTGGAAACGACTTCAGGGCTCGGCGGCAGGCCAGTCGTCATCCGTATTTCGGGCGGTCCGCGGCGGTCATGTCGAGAATCTCCGTCGTCGCCGACTCTTCAAGGACCGGCTTGGTGGCGCCCTTGAACATGCCGATCTCGTCCATCAGGTTGATCTGGTCGCCAATGTCGGACGGCTTGAACGACCCCCAGCCGCCCTTGGCCGTATTGGCATCGAAGGAAAGCCCGAGCACCATGTCGATGGTCTTTTTTTCGACTTCGAGATCGAGGTTGGGGTAGGCCTTGACCGTGATCTCGACCGACTCCTGCGGATGCTCGTGCGTGTAGCCCCAGCCCTTGGCGACGGCGCCGAGGAAGCGGGCGAGAACATCCTTATTGTCGGCAAGCGCCGTCTCGGTGGCAAAATAGACATCGCCCGGGTCGATGACGCCAGCTGCCGATTGCATCATGGTGATGCGGTCGGGGCCGATCACCGCAAGGGCGGCCGTGTTGGTCACCCAGCCGGTGACGACGTCGACCTCGCCGGCGACCAGTGGCGTCATGTCGAAGCCCATGGTCGATATATCGAGCTTCGAGGCATCGATCTTGGTCTTGGCCAGCAGCGCGTCGAGTGACGAGCGCGCCGTCGGCTGGATGCCGATGCGCTTGCCGATCAAATCTTCCGGCTTGTGCACCGGCGCCTTGGGCAAGGAGAAATAGGCGAACGGTCCCTGCTGGTATCCGGTGGCGAACATCCTGATCGGCGCCCCGGCGGAACGCGCCAGCAGAAGCTGCGACGAGCCCGAGAACTGGCCGAGCTGCGCCTGGCCTGAAATCACCGGCGCCAGCGTCGCCGAATTTGGCCCGCCGGGGATCATCTCGACCTCGATGCCGGCATCCCTAAAGTAGCCGTTGTGGACGGCCACGACATCGCCGATCTGGCCGTTGCTCATCAGCCAGTCATACTGGATGACCACCTTGGCGGTGTCGGCGCGGGCGCGCGACGGCACCACAAGGCCGATGCCGGGACCGGCGGCGATTATGCCCATGGCGGCGCCGGTCTTCAGGAAATCGCGGCGGCTGAGATTTTTCGCCCAGCCCTTTTCGATCGTGCTCATTCAGACACCTCTCCAAACCGCTTGCCATCCAGCCATGAGTAGATCTCCCAGAGATTCTCATCAGGATCCGTGAAATAGACGCAGCGCGCCCGCCAGGGATAATCCCTGGGCGGCGAGACGAAGCTCACCCCTTGCGCGAGCAGTTGCTCGTAGAACTCGTCGATCTGTTCGGGCCTCACCACCTCGATGGCAGCGACAGCCTTGTGGACACCCGGTCCCGAGCGCTTGTTGCTGATGCCGGTGGTGGCGGCGATGTGGTCGATCTCCCAGAGCGCCAGGGCGACATGCTCGGTGGTGAAATCGGCGAAACCCTCGGCCCGCGTTCGCAATTTGAAGCCGAGCTTGTCGCGGTAGAAGGCGACGGAGCGCTCGACGTCTTCGACGAGAAAGCAGAAATCGGTGATCGCGGGCATTCCGAAAGGCATTGGCAAAACTTTCGAAACTTGTGCTAAGTTTCGAAAACGCTATCATGCTGCACTGCGGTCGTCCAGACGAAATTCCAAGCCGGTTAAACAATGCTGAGCAGTTCCCATTGGGGCATTTTCCGACCAATTGTCCGGGACGGACGGCTCGTTGCGGCTGAACCATTCGCCGCCGATCCCGACCCGTCACAACTGTTGCAGTCGATACCTTCGGCCATCCATCACAAGAGCCGCGTGCTGCGCCCGGCGGTGCGAAAGAGCTGGCTTGAAAGCGGGCCTGGCGCGCATCCCGAACGGCGTGGCAGCGACCGCTATGTCGAAGTCGATTGGGACCAGGCACTGGACCTGGTTGCAGGCGAACTGAAGCGTGTCGTCACCGGTTTCGGCAACCAGGCGATCTATGGCGGATCTTATGGCTGGGCGAGCGCCGGCCGCTTCCATCACGCCAAGTCGCAGGTCCGGCGTTTCCTCAATGTGCTGGGCGGCTTCACCGATTCCGTCGATACCTACAGCAACGCGGCCGGCACGGTGATCGCTAGGCGCATCCTCGGCACCATCCAGGCCATCGACGGACCGGGGACGAGCTGGTCGAGCATCGCCGCGAACGCCGGGCTGGTCGTCATGTTCGGCGGCATGCCGCTACGCAACACCCAGATCACCGTGGGCGGGCTCGGCGAGCACACCAGCCGCGACGGTCTCGAAAAGGCAAAGGCGGCCGGCGTCGCCTTCGTCAACGTCTGTCCGATCCGCGACGATGCAGCCGCTTTCCTCGATGCCGAATGGCTGGCGCCGCGCCCCGGCTCTGACACGGCCATCATGCTCGGCCTGATCCACACGCTGATCAGCGAAGGCCTGCACGACCGGGAATTCCTCGCCAGCCACGCCACCGGCTTCGAACGTTTCGCCGATTATGTGATGGGCGTGACGGATGGTGTGCCGAAGACCGCGCAATGGGCAAGCGGTCTCAGTGAACTGCCGGCCGAGGCGATCTGCGCGCTGGCGCGGCGCATGGCCGCCACCCGCACGTTTCTTGTCGTCAACTGGTCGCTGCAGCGCAGCGAGCATGGCGAGCAGCCGTTCTGGGCGGCGATCGCGCTTGCCGCCGCCCTTGGCCAGCTCGGTCTGCCCGGCGGCGGCCTGGGCTTCGGCTATGGCAGCCTGGAGGGTCTCGGCGGGCAGCGCCGCGCGGCCCCGCGCCCGACATTCCCGACCTTGCGCAATCCGGTCGAGGCCTTCATTCCGGTTGCGCGGATCGCCGACATGCTGCTGTCACCCGGCGCACCGTTCCAGTATGACGGCCGTGACCTGGCCTATCCCGACATCCGGCTCGTCTATTGGTGCGGCGGCAATCCGTTCCATCACCACCAGGATCTCAACCGGCTCATTGCTGCCTGGCGGCGTCCCGAGGCCGTCATCGTTCATGAGACCTGGTGGACGGCGACGGCGCGCCATGCCGACGTGGTGCTGCCGGCAAGCTCGCCGCTCGAGCGCGACGACATTGGCGCGAGCTCGCTCGACCGTTTCATGGTCGCGATGCGCAAGGCCATCGAGCCGCTGGGCGAAGCGCGTAGCGATTTCGCCATCTTCGGCGGCCTTGCCGAGCGCCTCGGCCTTGGCGCGGCCTTTCACGAAGGTCGCGGCGAAGGGGAGTGGCTTCGGCTGATGTATCAAGGCGCCCGTGAGCGCGCAGCACAAGCCGATATGCAATGGCCGGATTTCGATGCCTTTTGGGACCAGGGCTTTGTAGAAATCCCCGCGGCTGAAAAACCCTATGTGCTTTTCGAGGCGTTCCGAAAGGATCCAGCCCTACACCGGCTCGGCACGCCGTCTGGTCACATCGAGATCGTTTCCGAGGCGATCGCCGGATTTGCCTACGAAGACTGCCTTGGCCATCCTACATGGATGGCGCCGCGCGAATGGCTGGGGAGCCCGCTCGCCGCGCGGTTTCCGCTGCATCTGCTGACGACACAGCCGGCCACTCGCCTGCATGGACAGATGGATATGGGCACCGTCAGCCAGGCCAGCAAGGTCGCCGGTCGCGAGCCGATGCGGATCAATCCGGCGGACGCCGCCGCTCGCGGCGTTGGGGATGGTGATATCGTGCGTGTCTTCAACGATCGCGGCGCTATTCTGGCCGGCGCGGTTCTTACCGATTCGATCCGGCCGGGCGTGATTCAGATCGCCACCGGCGCCTGGTACGACCCCGAGACGCCGGGCGAGATCGGCAGCCTCGACAAGCATGGCAATCCCAACGTGCTGACGCCCGACAGAGGCACATCGAAGCTCGCTCAAGGCCCGTCGGCGCAGAACACCCTGGTCGAGGTGGCAAGGTTCGAGGGAGCGGTCCCACGAGTGTCGGCGTTCGACCCACCCATCGACAGCTGAGCAGCCGCTGTTAAACGCTGTCGGCAAAAACCTCAGGCGGTCATCCGCCCCGGCTGAAACACTTCCACTCCTTGCCGCAACCCCGTCGCGACGACCGACACCCTGAATTTTCCCTCCAGCGCCTTGTCGAAAATGGCGCCGACGATGATATCGGCATCGGTGTCGACCTCTTCTCGTATACGGGTAGCCGCTTCATCGACCTCGAACAGCGTCATGTCGACGCCACCCGATATCGAGACAAGGACACCCTTGGCCCCGGCCATGGAGGCCTCGTCGAGGAGCGGGTTGGCGATTGCCGCTTCGGCCGCTTTCCTGGCGCGGTCCTCGCCCGAGGCTTCGCCCGTGCCCATCATTGCCCGGCCCATGTCGCGCATCACGGATTTCACGTCGGCGAAATCGAGATTGATCAGGCCTTCCTTGACGATCAGGTCGGTGATGCAGCCGACTCCGGCATAGAGAACGCGGTCCGCCATGATGAATGCGTCCGCGAACGTCGTCTTGGCATCGGCGACCCTGAAGAGATTCTGGTTCGGGATGACGATCACCGTATCGGCGCTCTCGCGCAGCCGTTCGATGCCTTCGTCGGCCGATTGCATCCGGCGTTTTCCCTCGAAGGTGAAGGGCTTGGTGACGACCGCCACCGTCAGAATTCCCGCTGCCCGCGCAGCATGCGCGATAATAGGCGCGGCTCCGGTACCGGTTCCGCCGCCCATGCCCGCGGTCACGAAACACATATGCGTCCCGGCAAGATGGTCCATGATCTCGTCGATCGTTTCTTCGGCCGCCGCACGGCCGACCTCGGGCAGCGACCCGGCGCCCAGGCCTTCCGTCACATGGGCTCCGAGCTGGATCAGCCGGGATGCCTTCGACATGGTAAGCGCCTGGGCATCGGTGTTGGCGACGATGAACTCCGCGCCCTGCAGGCCTTCGGCGATCATGTTGTTGACGGCGTTGCCACCGCCGCCGCCGACCCCGACAACCGTTATCTTCGGTCTCATCTCGGAGATTTCCGGCCTCTTCTTGGCGTCCACTGCCCGTCCCTCCGTTGAAAATTCTGGGCGCTGCAAGCAACCGAATGCTGTTCCGAAACCGTATGGGCTCCGATGCGGCAAGCTCGCGAATCAGGCCATGCTCCCCACCATCAAGGAATCAGAGCGCGAACGCGCCTGCAAGTGCCGCCTGTGAGATTTGCCCTGCTAAGCGCTGCTCAGGCTGATGCGGGGTCCGTCAAAAACGGTGGATGCGCAGCCCCAGCACCTTCTCCGAGACGATCACCACCAACAGCGTCAGCACGATCGACACGGTCGAGACGGCAGCCGCTTCCGGCGTGAAATTGGTGCGCAGATAGTCGAAGAGCTGGATCGGCAGCGTCGACGTTCCGATGCCCTTCAGCATGAACGAGATGGTGAAGGTGTCGAAGGATATGATGAAGGCAAACAGTGCGCCGCCGATGACGCCGGGCTTGATCAGCGGCAGCATGATGCGCCGGAACCTCGTCAGGCGGCCGGCGCCCAGCGAGCGCGCCGCCATGTCCCAGGACGGGTCGAAGCTTTCCAGCGAGGCCGAGACGTTGATGAAGACGAAGGGCAGCGTGATCAGCACATGGCCGGCCACCATGCCGATCATGGTCGTGGTGCCGATGCCGATCGCGTAAACGAAGAACAGCAGCGCGATCGCCGTCAGCACTTCCGGCAGCAGCAGCGGCGCCAGCATGGCGATGCGCACCGCTTCCTTCCAGCGGCCGGCGTGCTGGACGTAATAGAGCGCGGCCATGGTGCCGATGGTCCCGGAAATGACGGTCGCCACCGCCGCCACCCAGAGCGAGGTGCGGATCGCGCGCATGAACACGTCGTTGTGGAAGAAGGTCACATACCAGCGCAGCGACAGGCCCTGCGGCGGGAACGTCAGGAAATTGCCGGCGTTGAAGGAGGCGCCGACGACCACCAGGATGGGCGCCAGCAGGAAGGCGTAGACCAGCAGGCAGTAGAGCGTGAGCACCGGCCGCTTCATGTCCGCGCCGCCTTCCATTTCATGCGCGTCAGCCGCGCGAAGATGACGACGCAGAGCGCCCCGGTGACCGACAGCATCAGCGCCAGCGCCGAGCCCCACGGCCATTGGAACGTATCGATCAGCGCGTCGACGACGGTGACGGCCATGGTCTTGACCCGCAGCCCACCGATCAGCGACGGCGTCACATAGGCGCTGAGCGACAACACGAAGACGAGGATACAGCCGGCCTGGATGCCGGGCAGGCACAGCGGCAGGACGATGCGGCGGAAGGCGGTGAAGCGCGACGCGCCGAGCGAACGCGCCGCCGATTCCAGCGACGGGTCGACGCCCTGGATCGCCGCCATGATCGGCAGGATCATGAAGGGCAGGAAGACATGCACCAGCGCGATGACGATGCCGAGCGCGTTGTACATCAGCGGCAACGGGCGATCGATCAGGCCCATGCCGGTCAGCGTGCGGTTGATGAGGCCGGCATTGCCCAGCAGGATCGTCCAGCCATAGGAGCGGATGACGATGCCGACGAGCAGCGGCGACAGCACCAGCCCATAGGCCAGGGCGCGAAAGCGCATGGCGCCGCGCGCCAGTTGCCAGGCGACGGGGAAGCCGACGACGAGGCAGATGGCGGTGGTGATGAGGCCGATCCACAGCGTGTTGGCGACCTGAAGCAGGTAGAAACTGTCGGCGAAGAATTTCGTGTAGTTGCCGATGGTGAAGCCCGCACCGTAAGGCGTGCCTTGCCCCGGCACGCGAAAGCTCATCACCACGATGTTGAGATAGGGCAGGACCAGGAACATGCCGAGCAGCACCGCCGCCGGCGCGATCAGGACCAGCGGTCCAAGGCCCTTGCGGCGTGCCGGCATCATTGAGCCGCCCCGAGCAGCCAGAACCCATCCGCCGGCGCATGCACGCTGACGCGGTCGCCTTCGGCAATCCTGATGTTCGGGAAAGTCTGGACGTGCAGCGTCTCGCCCGAATCAAGGGCGATGCGGTAGTCGATGATGCTGCCGGAATAGTAGCGCGCCATGACCTTGCCCTGCGCTCCGCCCTGACCGGCAGGTTTGAGTTCGATCGCCTCCGGTCGAAGCGACAGCGTGACCGCGGTGCCCGACGCGTGGCCAGTGCGGCTGTCGACGACGACGTCACCAAAGACGGACGCGACGCGGTTCTTGCCGGGTCCGGCAGCACCGGTGATCGTGCCGCCTAGGATCGTGCCCTTGACCAGGTTCACCTGGCCGACGAATTGCGCCACTTCGAGGTTTTCGGGACGCTCATAGATGTCGGTCGGCGCGCCGATCTGGGCGATGCGGCCGCCGAACATCACCACCACCCGGTCGGACATGGTCATCGCCTCGGCCTGGTCGTGCGTGACATAGACCGTGGTGATGCCGACGCGCCGCTGCAGGTCGCGGATGAAGACGCGCATTTCCTCGCGCAGCTTGGCGTCGAGATTGGCGAGCGGCTCGTCGAGCAGCAGGATCTTCGGCTCGATGACCAGCGCGCGGGCAAGCGCCACGCGCTGCTGCTGGCCGCCCGAAAGCTGGTTCGGGTAGCGGTCGGAATAGCCGCCGAGCTGCACCATGTCGAGCACCTCAGCGATGCGGTCGCGCATTTCCGGCTTGGCGATCTTGCGCATCTCCAGCCCGAAGGCGAGATTCTGGTCCACCGTCATATGCGGAAACAGCGCGTAGTTCTGGAACACCATGCCGATGTCGCGCTTTTCGGCCGGCACGTTGATGACGTCCTTGCCGTCGAAACGGATCGCGCCTTCGTTCGCCTCCTCGAAACCGGCGATCATCTTCAGCGTCGTCGTCTTGCCGCAGCCCGACGGACCGAGCAGCGAAATGAACTCGCCATCGGCGATGCGGATCGAGATGCCGTCGACCGCGCGTGCGCTGCCGAAGGTCTTGGTCAGCCGCTCGATGCTAACCTCGGTCATGAATGCTCCACTTCACAGGCGATCGACCGCACCGGAGGCACGGTGCGGCTAGCGGGAGGCGCGAGTCGAAGGCGAGACGCGCCCAATCGACGTCTAGAGGATCGTCTTGGCCCACCGCTCGGCCAACTCACCCTGCTTCTCGTTGACGAAATCCCAGTCCCAGGTGAGGATCTTGGTCATCGCCTCGCCCGACACCGGCACGTCGGCCTTGAGGTCGTCGGGAATGATCACCTTCGAGTTCGTCGGCGAGACGAAGAATTCCCTCGCCATCAGCATCTGGGTTTCCGGCGACAGCAGGAAATCAGCATATTGATAGGCAAGCTCCTTTTCCGGCCCGTTGGCCAGGATCGAGACCGTCTGGTCGAACATGAACATGCCTTCTTCGGGAATGACGCAATCGACCGGCAGGCCCTGCTTGCGCAGCCGCGATATCTCGCCGAAATCGAACGGCGCGACGACGATTTCGCCCGAGGACAGGGCCGTGGACAGGTTGAAGTCGACCTGGATCACCTGGCCGAGCTTGGCGAGAGCGGCAAAGCCGGCATCGACATCGTACTGGTCCTTGCCGAAGATCTTCGAGGCCAGCAGCAACTCCATCTTGCCGGCGCTGTTGGCGAAATTGTAGAGGCCGATCCTGCCCTTGAATTCCTCGTTGTTCCACAGATCCTTCCAGGCCTTGGGCGGTGTCTTCACCAGATCGGTGCGGTAGCCGATGCCGATCGGCGAGATGGCGCCGGTGGCGCCGAAGCCGTCGGCGATCTTGGCCAGCGGATAGAGGTCGTTGTAGTTCGGCAACTTGGCCAGATCGAGCTTTTCGAAGAAGCCTTCCTTGCGCAGGCCGGAGGCGAAGACCTCATTGGTCATGATGATCGAATAGGGCGGCTTGTCGACGCCGGCGGCGCGCAGATTGGCGCCGAAGACGCGGCCATTGCCGACGTCGAGCGTCACCTTGGCGCCGGAGGCCTTCTCGAAGGCCGGTGCGATGGTCGAGCGCCAGAACTGCTCCCAGACCCCGCCGAGCGTCGGCACGATCAGCGTCTTTTCCTGCGCGATGGCGGGCATTCCGATCAGCCCGGCCGCACCGAGCGCGCCCATTCCGGCAAGCGTCTGTCGTCTGGTCAGTGTCGTCATCACAATTCCCCTTGTTGATTTCTTTTAATCAATTCGTTCCTTGGGACGGCCGAAGCCTTCCATCGTTCAGCGGCCGAAAGCCTGTCTGGTCTTCAGCTCGATATAGTCTCCATAGGTGATCGGCTCGTATTTGGCCTGCTTGCCGTTGGCGCAGAATGGCTCCAGGCAGGAGATCAGCGTCTCCTTGGCAGGGTTGACGAAGAACGGGATCGACTGGCGGCGCGAACTGCCTTTCCTGTTACGCGGCGGATTGGCGACGCGATGCGGCGTCGAGACCCATTCATCATTGCTCCAGCGCATGAAGGCGTCGGCGATGTTGACGACATAGGCGCCGTCGATCGACGGCGCATCGAGCCAGCGGCCGTCGCGGGTCTGCACCTGCAAGCCGCCGGACGAAGCCTCGGAACGCAGGATGGTCATGAAGCCATAGTCGCTGTGAACGCCGGCGCGAAGCTGGCCGGGCAGGGGATCCACGTCCTGCTCGGGGTAGTTGATGACACGCAGCGCCGACAGATGGTTCTCGAAGGCCGGCTCGAAATAGTCGGGCTCGAGGCCGATCGCCTGGCAGAAGATGCGGCGCAAATGCCCGGCAAGCGTCTCCATCTCTAAGAAATAGTCGTGAAAGGCGCTCTCGATGCCTTCGGGCTGGTCGGGCCATGCATCGCCCTTGAGACGCAGGCCGAAATTCAGGCTTTCCTTGTAGTCGCCGGGCGTCTTGATGCCCTTGGTGGCGGCCAGCGCCTCGTCGGCGATCGGCGAGAAGGCCATCCCGCCGGTCAAACCGGTTCCGCGCCCATGGCCGCGCTTGTAGTCCTCGGGCAGATCGAAGAAGGCGCGCGCCAGATTGTAGAGCCGCATCGTCCTTTCCGGCGATACGCCGTGGCCGGTGACGAGGAAGAAACCGGTATCCCGGCAGGCGGTCTCGATGGCTTTGACGACAGCGCTGGCGCCGGCCTCGCCGCGGATGAAAGGCCCGACATCGATGACGGGAATTCCCTGGTCCGTTGCTTCGGCCTGAGGTGCGGTCTGCATGATCGCGATCACCTTTCTGTTGCCTTGTTCCGCCTTAGGGACAGACGGTGGAAACGCCGGTTGAAGGAAACGTTATCGTTACAAACGAATGTTGACAAGGTCATCTGTTGTTGTCCATATCGAAAATATTCAGCCACGAATTTGCACGGGCCGGGTGGGACGATGGACGACCTTGGAGCACAGGAACAGGCGGTTCTGGATCTCATCGCGGCGAATCCGTTCGCCGGCCAGCAGGACATAGCCACCGCGCTCGGCATCGCCCGTTCGACCGTCGCGGCCCACATCATGCAACTGGTCAACAAGGGCTACATTCTCGGCCGCGGCTACGTGCTGCCGGCCTCCAAGCGCATGATCTGCATCGGCGGCGCGGTGTTGGACCGCAAATATCACGCCAAGAAGGACCTGATCTTCGAGACCTCGAACCCGGTCGACGGCTATCGCAGCTTCGGCGGCGTCGCCCGCAACGTCGCCGAGAACCTTGTCCGCCTCGGCGTCGACGTCAGCTTCGTCTCGATTGTCGGCGATGACGAAACCGGCCGCTCGCTGGTGCGGCATCTGCGCGACCTCGGCGCCGATGTCAGCCAGGTCATCACCACCACCGAGCGGCCGACGGCCGAATACGCGGCCATCCTCGATCTCAACAACGATCTCGTGCTCGGCATTGCCGACATGGAGATCTTCGATCTGTTCTCGCCGTCCTATCTCGACCGCTTCTGGCCGCACCTGGCTTCGGCGACCTGGGTGTTCATCGACTGCAATTTGCCGGCCGCGACGATCGCAGCGCTGATGTCGCGCAAGCAGGGTGCGCGCTTCAAGCTCGCCGTCGACACCGTGTCGTCGCCGAAATCGGCGCGCCTGCCGAAGGACCTGACCGGCATCGACCTTCTGTTCACCAATCATGACGAGGCCAATACGATGCTTGGCATCACCGATGCCGACAAGCGGCTGAAGCCGAAGGAGGCTGCGGCAGCCTTGCGCGCGGCCGGCGCCAGCGAAGTGATCGTGACAATGGGCGCGCATGGATTTGCGGTGGCGACCGAAAGCGGCGTGGCGACGATGCGTTCCGTCCCGGCCCGCGCCGTCGACATCACCGGCGCCGGCGACGCGATGATCGCCGGCACCATGTACAAGGTGCTTTCGGGAGATCCCGTGCCGCACGCCGCGCGCACCGGCGCGCTGCTCGCCACGCTGACCACCGAGAGCGAATCCAGCGTCCACCCCGATCTGTCGCCGCGCTTCCTCACCGCCGGCATGTACCGCATTCCCGCCTGAAAGCGAGACGCTCATGAAACCTTCCCTTCTTCACCTGAACGACGAGGTTGCGGCCGCTCTTCGCGAAGGCCGCGCCGTGGTGGCGCTGGAATCGACCATCATCACCCACGGCATGCCTTATCCGGCAAATCTGGAGACCGCTCGTGGCGTCGAGGCCGTGGTGCGCGAGAACGGCGCCGTGCCGGCGACGATCGCCGTGGTCGCGGGCAAGATCAAGGTCGGGCTCGACGATACAGAGCTGGAACGGCTCGCAGCGGCAAAGGACGTGGTCAAGGCGTCCGGGCGTGACCTCGCCGCTGTCATGGTGCGCGGCGGCTCGGCCGGAACCACGGTGTCGGCGACGATGCGGATCGCGGCGCTTGCCGGCATCGGCATTTTTGCAACCGGCGGCGTCGGCGGCGTGCATCGCGGCGCCGAAGCCACTTTCGATATCTCGGCCGACCTGACCGAGCTCGGCCAGACCGGCACGACCGTCATCTGCGCCGGCGTGAAATCGATCCTCGATATCGCCAAGACGCTGGAATATCTGGAGACCCAGCGCGTGCCGGTGATCGCCTACCAGAGCGACGATTTCCCGGCCTTCTATACCCGCTCCAGCGGGCTCAAGGCCGATCATCGCCTCGACACGCCGGACGAGATTGCGCAGGCCATGCTGCTGCACGAGCAGATGGGCTCGGGCACCGGCATCCTAATCGCCAATCCAATTCCGGAGGCCGATGCGCTCGATCCGGCCTTCATCGACGGGACCATCGCGGCCGCGGTGGCGGAAGCCGACAAGCGGGGCATCGGCCGCAAGGAGCTGACGCCGTTCCTGCTTGCCCGCATCAACGAGCTTTCGCAAGGCCGCAGCCTGAAGGCCAACATCGCGCTGGTCCGCAACAACGCAGCACTTGCCGCCCGCATCGCCGTGGCGCATGCGGGATCGAAGCGCGAGGCTGCGTAGAGGTGAAAGACCAGTCGGCACTTTGCTAGCCGGCACGTTCCTCTGATTTCGAAAGCACCCAGGAGAACCGCATGAGCGCGCAGGCCACCTACGAGACGATCCTTTACGAGAAGGATGCGACCGACAAGTTCGCCACGATCACCATCAATCGTCCCGACAAGCTCAATGCGATGAACAAGACGGTGATCCGCGAGATCGACAAGGCCCTTGCCGCCGCCGTCGCCGATCCGGACGTCAACGCGCTGGTGATCACCGGCGCCGGCCGCGCCTTCTCCTCCGGCTACGATCTGCAGGGCGGCGATTTCGACGTCGACATCGATTTCTGGCGCGCCGACATGGGCGAGAACGCCGAAGCACTGCTCAACATCTGGCGCGCGCCGATCCCGGTCATTGCCTCCGTCAACGGCTATGCGCTGGCCGGTGCGCTGGAGCTGATGATGTGCTGCGACCTGGCGATCGCCGCCGACAACGCGAAGTTCGGCGAGCCCGAGGTGCGCCACAATTCCGGCCCGCCGGCACTGATGATGCCCTGGCTGCTCGCCACGCGCGACGTTCGCTGGCTGATGTATACGGGCGATCTGGTCGATGCCGAGGAGGCGCTGCGCATGCATCTGATCAACAGGATCGTGCCGGCCGATCAGTTGAAGGAAAAGACCGAGAACCTCGCCCGCAAGCTGGCCCGCATGCCGGTTCCGGCGCTGAAATTCACCAAGGCGTCGATCAACAACCAGCAGATGGTGGCCGGGCTGCTGCCGTCCTTCCAGTACAACATCGAAGCGATCGCCGCACTTCACGTTACCAGGCAGGGCCGCGAATGGATGGCCAATCTCGCCAAGATGAGCCTCAAGGAGTACCTCGCTTTCCGCGACGGCCCGTTCAAGGACCTCGACTGAACCGTGACCGGTCTTGCCGCTTCGCATGAGGCGATGCGGGCGCTGATGGCGCCGCATTCGGTCGCCGTCATCGGCGCCACCGAGCGCGCCGATGCGTCGTCGAGCTACGTCATGCGCAATTTGATGGCGTTCGGATTTTCCGGCGCCATCATCCCCGTGCATCCCAAGGCCGAAACGGTGTTCGGCATCGCGGCCATCCCGTCGCTCGACCGGCTCGATGCGCCGGCCGACGTGGCGGTGATCGGCATCGGAGCGGCTCACGTGCTGGGCGCGCTCGAAGACG
Organism: Mesorhizobium sanjuanii; assembly: GCF_002529485.1. NCBI lineage: Bacteria > Pseudomonadati > Pseudomonadota > Alphaproteobacteria > Hyphomicrobiales > Phyllobacteriaceae > Mesorhizobium > Mesorhizobium sanjuanii. Next base: position 6,933 of record NZ_NWQG01000007.1, on the reverse strand, counting down.
CAGGGAGGGCCGGCGTCAAGGCGGCCGTCGTGCTGGCCAGCGGCTTTGCCGAGACCGACGGGGAGGGCAAGGCGCGCCAGCAGGCGCTGGTCGGGATCGCGCGAAGATACGGCATGGCGATCTGCGGACCGAACTGCCTCGGCCTCTTCAATTTGCAAAGTGGTGCGGCCCTTTATTCCTCGACGCTGTCGCCCAACCTGAAGAAGGGCGCGCTCGCGATCCTCTCGCATTCCGGCGCCAGCGCCATCGCGCTCGCCAATTCCGGGCGCTTCGGCCTGAGCCACATCGTCTCCTGCGGCAATAGTGCTGCGACCGATCTTCCCGATTATCTCGCCTATCTCGCCGATGACGAGGCGACGCACGTCATCGGACTTGTCGTGGAAGCCATCCGCGATCCCGCCGCCTTCACCTCCGCGATGCAGGCGGTGCATGCCGCGGGCAAGAAGGTGGTTGCGCTGCGCGCCGGCAAGTCAAGCAAGGGGGCCGAGGCCGCCGCCGCGCATACCGGTTCGCTCGCTGCCGCCAACGAAGCCTACGAAGCCTTCTTCCGGCGCACCGGCGTGATCGAGGTCGCCGACATGGACGAGTTCGTCGAGACAGTCACGCTTTGCCTGTCGCTGAAAGCCAGGCCGGCGCGCAAGGGCGTCGCGGTTGTCGGCGTCAGCGGCGGCGGTGTCGCCCATGTCTCCGACATAGCCGACCAGGTCGGCATCGACCTGCCGGAATTTTCCCAAAACACCATCTCGCGGTTGAAGGCCTTGCTGCCGCCTTTCGCGACGCCGCAGAATCCGGTCGACACGACAGGCGTGGTCTTCGCCGATGGGGGGATCTATCGCAGCGTGCTCGACACCCTGGCGCAGGATCCCGCTGTCGGCCTGATCGTCGCCGCGCAGGACGCGCCCATCGGCCTCGATGCCACAGGCGCTGCCGAATATGCCGGCATTGCCGACGCCGTTGCCGCCTACGCGAAGGACGCGGCCGTTCCGGTCGCCTTCATCAGCAACCTGTCCTCCGGACACCATCCAGCCGTCAGGGAGCGGCTTGCCGGCGTCCCGGTGCTCAACGGCACACGTGCTTCGCTCAATGCCGTGCGGCGGGTACTCGACGCGACTGGCGCCACGATACCGAACGCCCCGGCAGTCGAACCAGTCGGCGAAAACGATCCATGGCCAAAGCGCCTCGCCACCGGTGGGAAATTGACCGAACGGGAGGCCAAGCAATTGCTAGCCGAAAACGGGCTGCGGGTCACCCGCGAGCGGCTGGCCGTCACCGCGCAAGAGGCAGTCGAGGCGGCCGAGGCGATCGGCTTTCCGGTCGTGCTGAAGATCGAATCGCCCGATATTCCCCACAAGACCGAAGCCGGCGGCGTGCGGCTCGGTATAGCCAATGCCGCCGGAGCGTCCGAAGCCTTCACGGCGATCATGCGAAGCGCCCGCGCTCATGCGCCGGATGCGGAACTGCGCGGCGTCGTCGTGCAGGAGATGGCCGGGCGCGGCGTCGAGGCGCTGGTCGGCCTCGTCCGGCACGAACCGTTCGGCCTGGGGATGGTCGTCGGCGTCGGCGGCGTTCTCGTCGAACTGGTCAAGGACGCCGCTTTCGATCTGCTGCCGGTGGATCGCGACGCAGCCGAGGCGCTGATCGACCGGACGCGATTGGGCGCTCTGCTCAAGGGTTATCGCGGCGCGCCGCCAGCCGACCGGGAAGCGCTGGTCGAGACGATAATGGCGCTGTCAAATTTCGCCGGCCGCTATGGCCATTTGATCGAGGCCGTCGACCTCAATCCGGTCGTCGTGTTCGAGAAAGGCGCCTGTGTTCTGGATGCGCTGGTGATTGCAGCCGACAACGCCGCTGGGCACCCAAAGGGCACCGCAGCGCCTTGAATCTGCTTCTGAGGTGCAACCGCTAAGCCGCTGTTTCCAGGCGGCTTTCCTTGCCCAGCTTTTCCAGCAGCGCTGCCTTCTTCTTCTCGAAGCGTTCGGCCGCCGCCATCTTGACGTGGCCGAAGCCGCGCATCTCTTCCGGCAGCCGGGCAAGCTCCGTCGCCACGGCATGGTTGCCTTGCGTCAGCCGCGCCGAAAGATCCGAGACCAGCCTTTCATAGTCGGCGATCATCCGTCGTTCCATCCGCCGCTCTTCGGTGCGCCCGAACGGATCGAAGCGCGTTCCGCGCAGGCCCTTCAATCGCGCCAGCATCGCGAAGACGGGATTGATCCAGGCGCCGAAAGCGATTTTGCCGGGATGGCCGGTGCGCGGGTCGATGCGCGAAATCATCGGCGGCGCCAGATGATGCTTGATCTTGAAATCGCCCTCGAACTGTTCGGCCAGCTTTTTCCCAAATGATTGGTCGCGATGCAGCCGCGCCACTTCATATTCGTCCTTGTAGGCCATCAGCTTGAAGGCCCCGATCGCCACGGCTTTCGTGAAGTCCTCGGCGTCGGCCGAGACCTTGGCTTCGGCGGCGCGCGCGATATCCACCAGCTTGCGGTAGCGGTTCGCATAGGCGGCGTTCTGGTAGCCGGTCAGGAATGCCATCCGGCGCGCAACCATGGCGTCGAGCGTTTCCGGTTTTGGCACCTCGGTACTGCCTGTCTGTGCAGCATCCAGCACTGCCGCAAGGTCGATCGCCGCGCGGCGGCCCCAGTTGAAAGCTGCGCGGTTCATGGCGACGCCGGCGCCGTTCATCTCGATCGCCTTGTCGATGGATTCCAGGCTGATCGGCACCAGTCCGCGCTGCCAGGCATTGCCGAGCAGGAACATGTTGGCGGCAATGGCGTCGCCCATCAACGCGAGGCCGAGCCTGGTCGCCGGGATCAGCGTGATCGCCTCTTCACCGGCCGCCCGCCGCAATTGCTTCAGCGTCGCCTCCTGGCGGAAGTCGATCGCGGTGTTCTGCACGAAGGACGCCGTCGGCGCGAAATGATCGTCGAGCACGGCGCTTGTGCGGCCATGCGCGAAGGTCGCAAGTGAAGCCGGCGCCGCCGACACGACGATATCGAAGCCAAGCACAAGATCGGCCTCGCCGGGGCCGATCCTGACCGTGTTGAGCATATCAGGGTCGCGTGCCAGTCTGATATGCGAGACCACCGCGCCATTCTTCTGCGCCAGCCCGGTCTGGTCGAGCGTCAGCAGGCCGAGCCCGTCGAGATGCGCCGCCTGGGACAGGATGGCGCTGACCGTGATGACGCCGGTGCCGCCAATGCCGGCCAAGAGCATGTTATAGGGGCGCTGGAGTGCCGCCAGCGCCGGCATCGGCAATTCGGCGGAACCAGCCTCCACGGCCCGCGCCTTCGGCTTGCGGATCGTGCCGCCTTCCACGGTCACGAAGCTCGGGCAAAAGCCCTTGATGCAGGACAGGTCGGTGTTGCAGCTCGACTGGTTGATCCTGCGCTTGCGGCCAAACTCGGTTTCCTCGGGCTCGATCGAAATGCAATTGGAGACGGCGGAGCAATCGCCGCAGCCTTCGCAGACCAATTCGTTGATGAAGGCGCGTCTTGGCGAGACCGGATAGGCGCCGCGCTTGCGTCGGCGGCGCTTTTCGGCGGCGCAGACCTGGTCGAAGACCAGCACCGTCACCCCCTCGATCTCCCTGAGCTCGCGTTGCACGGCGTCGAGCTCGTCGCGATGGTGGATGGTCACCGAGCGCGGCAGGACGCCCACCCAGGCCTCGGGCTTTTCGGACACCACGACGACGCGTTTCGCGCCTTCCGCCAGCGTCTGCTCGACGATGGACGGCACGGAGACCTCGCCGTCATGGCGCTGTCCGCCGGTCATGGCGACGGCATCGTTGTAGAGGATCTTGTAGGTGGCGCTGACCTTGGCGGCGATGGCCGCGCGAATGGCCAGGAGTCCGGAATGGAAATAGGTGCCGTCGCCCATGTTGACGAAAATGTGCTTCTCGTCGGTGAAGGGCGACAGGCCGATCCACGAGCCGCCTTCGCCGCCCATCTGGGTGAAGGTGGAGGTCTCGCGCTCCATGCCGATGACCATCATGTGGCAGCCGATGCCGGTCGAGGCACGGCTGCCATCGGGCACCACGGTGGAGATCGAGTGCGGGCAGCCGGAGCAGAAATAGGGGTCGCGCTTCAGCGCGATCACCTCGCCGGGCGCTGAAGCCGCGACGGCCTCGATTGTCTTCAGGTGCAGGCCAAGCTCGGCGTCCGGCGCGCCGAGCCGCGAGACGATGGCACGGGCGACCGAAACGGCGCTGATCTCGCCGATGGAAGGTAAGAGCGGTGCGCCGCGCTCGTCCGTCTTGCCGAAGACTTGTGGGCGATTGGGCGCGTTGAACAGCAGCGCCTTGATCTGGTCCTCGATCACCGGCCGCTTCTCCTCGACGACGAGGATTTCCTCCAGCCCCTCAGTGAAAGCCCTGAGGCCTTGCGGCTCGAGCGGCCAGACCATGCCGACCTTGTACAGCCGGATGCCAAGCTTGGCCGCGCGCCGCTCATCGATGCCGAGCGCCGCCAGCGCGCCGAGCAGGTCGAGCCACGACTTGCCGGTCGAGACGATGCCGAGCCGCGCCTTGGCGGCGCCATGCACGACGCGGTCGATGCCGTTGGCGTGGGCAAAGGCATGCACCGCCGCCATCTTGTGTTCGATGCGGCGCTCCATCGCATGCGGGCCGTCCGGCCAGCGCAGCGACAGGCCGTCGGCGGGCAGCGCCAGCTCCGGCATGACGATGCTAAGCCGCGCCGGGTCGACATCGACGGTCGCCGTGCATTCGACGATCTCGGTCTGGCATTTGAAGCCGATCCAGGCGCCGGAATAGCGGCTCATCGCCCAGCCGAGCAGGCCATAGTCGATATATTCGCCGACGCCGCCCGGCGACAGCAGCGGCACCATGGCCGAGATCAGATTGTGCTCGCTCTGGTGCGGCAGCGTCGAGGAGACGGCGCCGTGGTCGTCGCCGACCAGGAGCAGCACGCCGCCATGGCGATCGGTGCCGACGGCATTGGCGTGGCGGATGACGTCCATGGTGCGGTCGACGCCAGGACCCTTGCCGTACCACATGGAAAACACGCCATCGTAGCGCGAGCCGGCGAACATGCCGGTCTGCTGCGTGCCCCACACCGCGGTCGCCGCCATGTCCTCGTTGAGGCCGGGATGGAAGACGACATGGTTTGCGCTCAGATATTTGCCGGCGCGCTGCATCTCGCGGTCGAAGCCGGCCAGCGGTGAGCCGCGATAGCCCGAGACATAGCCGGCGGTATTCAGGCCGGCGGCAAGGTCGCGCTGGCGCTGGACCAGCGGCAGCCGCACCAGCGCCTGCGTGCCCGAGACCAGGATGCGGCCGCGCTCGAGCACATAGCGGTCGTCGAGGCTGGCCGGAACCGCATTCGCCTGGCCGGCTTTCGGGAGAGCGGCAGCTGTCATCATCCGGGCACTCCTTAGCGTGTAACACCCGCCGAGAGGTCGAAGACGCGACCGGCATTGAGGATATTGTTCGGGTCGAAGGCTGCTTTCAAGCGCCGCATGGCGGCGATCTCGGCATCGCTGCGCGCCAGGTGCAGCCATTGCTTCTTGTCGAGGCCGATGCCGTGTTCGGCCGAGACGCCGCCGTCGGCGGCGGCGACGCCACGATAGACGATGTCATAGGCCGCTGCCGGATCCACGGTACCGACCTGATAATGCAGATTGCCGTCGCCGAGATGGCCGAAGACATAGATGTCGGCATTGGGGTCGACAGCCCGGATCGCGGCTTCCGCCTCCCGCAGGAAAGCCCCCATCCTGGCCAGCGGTATGCTGATGTCGACCCCGATCAGGCCCTTCATCGAAAACAGGAAGCGGTTGGCGTCCTCACGCACCGCCCACAGCGCACGGAACTCGCGCGGCGACTGCGACACGACCACGTCGTCGACCACGCCGTCCTCGACCGCCTGCATCAGCACCGCGGCAAAGCGGTCACCGTCGCGCTCGGGCTCGCTGCCCTGTATCTCGGCCAGCACATAGACGGGTGAGCCGACCGGCAGCGGCGCCGGCGCGTCCATGCCGGCGACCATGGCGCCGTAGAGCGGCGCGAAATTCACCTCATAGGCCGACAGCAACGGCCCGAGCTTCTGCCTGAGCAGCGCAAGCAGCGCGATCGCCGCATCGAGCGATGAAAGCGCGCAGAAGGCATTGACCTCGGTGGCCGGCTTCGGATGCAGCCGCAGGCAGGCGCGCGTGACGACGCCGAGCGTGCCTTCGCTGCCGATGAAGAGCTGGTTGAGGTCATAGCCGGAATTGTCCTTGGGCAGGCCCTTGAGCGAGGTCAGAATGCTGCCGTCGGCAAGCACCGCTTCGAGGCCGAGCACCTGCGCCCGGTACATGCCGTAGCGCAGCACGCGGATGCCGCCGGCGTTGGTCGCGATATTGCCGCCGACAGTGGACGTGCCGCGCGCGCCGATATCGACGCCAAACAGCAAGCCGGCCGCGTCTGCCGCCTCCTGCACCATCTGCAAAGGCGCACCGGCCTCGGCAAGGATCGTTGCCGCCTCACGGTCGGGCATCGCGACCGCCGTCATGCGCTCCAGCGACAGCACCGCCTCGCCGGACTGGATGCGCGCAGCACCCGCCAGCCCGGTCCGGCCGCCCTGGATGACAAGCCGCTGCCCGGCCTCGTTGCACAGACGCAGAATATCCGACACCTCGCCGGTCGTGCGTGGCCGCAGGACGAACTCCGGCCGCGCGCCGTCCTTGCCGTCTGGGTCTTCCCGATAGCGCGGTCCGGCCTCTTCGGCCGAGACGATCGCGGACCTGTCCAGTCGCTTTCCAGCCGCGACACAAGCTCCGCAAGTTTCTGGGACATGAGACTCAAGGACGCGAACGGCCAGGCCGCGTCGACGCGGTCGGAAGAGGGAAAGGCGAAGGCAGCGAAAGCGGCGGTGACTGATTTCCACCGTCCGGCAAATGCGGGGAAACCCCGCCAAAAATGCAGCCGGTTGTCTTCGTCAT